>JAAZYZ010000018.1 GCA_014239355.1 Fidelibacterota bacterium | reverse complement strand
TACAATGTTAATGTCATTACCCTTTATTAATCTTAATGAATTTTTGATTGCAGAGCTTGATTTTAGATTTTATTTAAATTTCTTTTTCGTCTCATTAGGAGCGATGTCTTTTGGAACATCAATTTATATGTATTACACTCCGATTCTTGGGCCTTCAAAGGCTAGTATTTTTATATTTTCTGTACCTTTTCTAGCAATGGGAATAGCTTGGCTTTTCTTAAATGAGCCTTTTACAATTAATATAATTATTGGCGGCATACTAAGTTTATTAGCAATATATACTGTCAATCGTAAGTAAATTATTTATATGTATTTTTTAATTTTTAATTATATCTCATGACAAATTTATACGATATTATCATTGTAGGAGCAGGACCAGCTGGTACCTCTGCAGCTTTATATGCTAGTCGCCTAGGACTTAAAACAATTATTCTTGATAAAGGTTCTTTTCCTAGAGACAAAATATGCGGAGATGCTTTATCTGGAAAAAGCGTAAAATATATGCGTGAGTTAGACATTTTAGACGATGTGCCTAATTTAAAAGGATCTACCATCAAAAGAATCACTTTTGGTAGCCCTTCCCATAAACAATTTGATATTAATTTAAGTGGCCCTCAGAATAGAGGTAAAATTAAAGAGGGGTATGTTATACCAAGAGAAATTTTTGATAATTTCTTATTTGAAAAAGCTAAGAATGTAACGGAAACAAGAGAAAACTTTAAGGTTGAAAATCTCTTATATGATGATAATAAAATAATTGGGGTAAAAGGGACTCAAAATAAAGAGAAGAAAAATATATATGCTCCGATTATTTTAGGTTGTGATGGAGCAAAATCAACCATTGCCAGAAAATTAGGCTTTCATACAGAAGATCAAGATAATACTGCAATTGCTATTAGATGTTATTATGAAGGAGTTAAAGGGCTAACAGATCAAATTGAACTTCATTTTGTAGATGAAGTACTACCGGGCTATTTCTGGTTATTTCCTGCAGGAGAAAATGTTGCAAATATTGGTATTGGTTTAAGTAAGAAACAAGCCAAAAAAGATGAACGAAAGCTAACACAAATATTAGATGAAGTAATCAAATCAGACTTTTTCAAAGAACGTTTCTCAGATGCAAAACAACTTGAAAACCCTAAAGGATGGTCTCTGCCTCTGGGCAGAATAGAAAGACCTAATCATGGAGATGGTTTTATGCTTTTAGGTGATGCAGCAGGTCTTGTGGATCCGTTTACAGGCGAGGGAATAGGCAATGCAATGGCATCTTCTAAATTTGCAATTGAAGTTGCCGCAAAAGCCATAGAGAAAAATGATTTTTCTAAAAAAATGTTTTCTACCTATCATAAACTAGTATGGGATGATCTTGGTTCTGAATTGAAAACGAGCACAAAACTGCAAAATCTATCTAATTATAGAATGCTATTAAATATAATTATCAATAAAGCTTCTAGAAGCAAAGAAGTGCAGGATATTATATCTGGAATGCTTACCAAAGAGATTTCTAAAGAAAAATTATCAAATCCACTTTTTTATTTAAAAGTCTTATTTTCTTAAATTTAATTATGAATAAAATTAATTTTATATACTTACTATTATTATCCATAGCCTTAACAGGCACCTATAAAGAACCGGACTATACTCTTATTAAAAAAGATGGAGAAATTGAGGTTCGTCAATATTCTACCTATGTGATTGCAAAAACTTTGATAAAAAAAATAGAATTACGTGAAGATGATAACATGTTTAGAACTCTAGGTCAATATATTTTTGGGAAAAATTCTATTAATGAATATATACCTATGACAGTTCCTGTGATTACTCAAAACAATAATGAATATTATGAGATGATGTTTTTTATGCTCCATGTTGAAAAACCAGAAGATCTACCCGCGCCTACCAATAAAGATGTAATACTAGATACCATAGATATAGGAAAGGTTATAGCTATAACTTTTGGTATGTGGGCTACGGATAGTCGAGTATCTTATTATAAGCAAATATTAGATCAATATGTTGCAGAAAATAGTTTAGAAATAGAGTCAGAACTAATGATCGCTCAGTATAATTCACCCTGGGCCATACCTCCTTTTCGTAAAAATGAACTAATTTATAAAATCAAGTAATCAGCTTTATGAAAATAAAAAGTATCCTTATACTCATTCCTGTATTAATAATTTCCTATTTTTATATATCAAATAAAAATAGAATAATTCAAAAAGAATACAGCTATGATGTGACGATATATAGAGACGTATGGGGCGTACCTCATATTTATGGTCAAAAAGATAGTGATACAGCCTTTGGTCTTGCTTATGCTCATGCTGAAGATGATTTTGAAACAATTCAAGATGTGCTGTTAGCAGTTAGAGGAACTTCAGCTTCAGTTAAAGGAAAAGAAGCAGCTCCAATCGATTATCTTGTCGGGCTTCTTAAAGTTTGGGATACAGTGAATCAAAAATATGAATCTGACCTTCCTTTAGAAGTAAGACAAATTTGTGAGGCTTATGCTGACGGAATAAATCTATATATTGAAAAATATCCTGATAAAGCATTTCAAGAACTATATCCAGTCAAAGGGCAAGATATTGTGGCAGGCTTTGTATTTAGAACACCTTTAATGTTTGATTTAGATTGGTATATCAAAGAGTTAATGAAAGATACTAAACCAGAATTTTATGATTATACCCATACAAATACAGAATACTCAATGTATGGGTCTAATGTGTTTGCGCTTAATAAAAATAGAACAGATGATGGTCATACTAGAATAGCGATAAATTCTCACCAACCATGGACAGGACCAGTCACATGGTATGAAGCACATTTACATAGTGAAGAAGGCTGGAATGTATCTGGTGGACTATTCCCAGGTTCTCCTGTTATTTTTAAAGGCTATAATAAAAATTTAGCCTGGTCTCATACAGTAAATAGTCCTGATTTAGTTGATATTTATGAACTTACAATAAATCCAGATAATGAAAATCAATATCTTCTAGATGGTAATTGGATAGATTTTAAGCAAGAAATACTACCAATCAAAGTTAAGCTATGGGGACCTATCAAATGGACCTTTAAGCGAGAACTTTTATGGTCTAAACATGGTCCTGTAATAAAGGCAAGCCATGGAACTTATGCTATACGATATTCTGGTCGTGGGCTGATTGGTCAATTAGAACAGTGGTATAAAATGAATAAATCAAGCAATTTAAGCGAATTTAAAGAATCTATGGCTATGATGCAGATTCCAATGTTTAATACCGTATATGCCGATAAATTAAGCAATTTATTCTATATCTATAATGGACTTATACCAAAAAGAGTGGAAGGGTTTAAATGGGACGGTATTGTCCCTGGTGACAGAAAAGATTTAATATGGGATTCTTATTACAATTTTGAAGAGTTACCTCAAACAACAAACCCTGAGTCTGGCTACCTACAAAACTGTAATAGTACCCCTTATTTAGCTACAGTAGGAGGGGACAACCCCATAAAAACATTACCTAACAATGCAGGAATTGAAGAATTTCAAACTAACAGAGCCTATAGAGCTAATGAACTTTACGGAGAAGATCAGTCTATTACAAAGCAAGAGTTTTATAATTATAAATACGATACTTACTATTCTCAAAATTCTGTGATGAAGTATGCGTTAGATCGTTTTTTAAATGATATTCAAACTGATGATACAAAATTATTAGAAGGTATAAAGCTGCTTAGGAAGTGGGATTTAAATAATAATAAAGAGAATAAAGCTGCGGCCTTGGCTCTTCTAACATTTAAAATTACATACAATATCAAAGATTTTAACTATGACTATGAGAGAATTATGACCCAATTTAAAGAGTCTGTAGACTTTTTAATGGCTGAATTTGGTCAAATTAATATATCTTTGGGCGACCTGCAAGTATTAAAAAGGGGAGAGGTAATGCTTCCACTTGATGGTGGCCCCGATATTTTAAGGGCCGTTTATTCTAGGATGGTAGATAATAGAAGAGTTGCAAGGCACGGAGATTGTTTCTTTCAAATGGTTGATTGGGATCAAAATGGAAAGCTATCAGTCGAAAGTATTCATCAGTTCGGAAGTGCAACTCTTGATAAGAGCTCTAAACACTATTCTGATCAAGCTTATCTGTTTAGCAATAAAGAAATGAAACCTTCCTTTATTGAGCTTGATAGTATAAAAAAATATTTAAAAATATCATATAAACCTTAATATTAAAACAATTAACTTAAAGTATTACTTTAGATAAAATGACCCGTATAAATTTAATAGAAGCATCTAAGCTGACTGATCAGCATCTAATCGCTGAATATAGGGAGATATTTATGGTGGGAGGTAGCTTAAAGAGGACTTTAGTTAGTAAAAGTGGTTACCAAAAATCTAAAGTTCCTAAGCAGTACACATTAAATACTGGTCATGTTTATTTTTTTTACAATAAAGGTAAATATCTAGATAAACGCTACCAAGAGTTAATTGAAGAAATGAAAAAACGAGGATTTAACCCAGATAAGACAAGAATATTCCCTAAAGATGTCTTTGTTAAAAATGATTTATATAATGACTGGACTCCAAACCCTGAGGATTATAAATTAATAAGACAAAGAATAGAAGAAAAAATTGCAATGAAACCTAATTGGTATAGAAAGACAAAATAATTGAATTATAAAGATTTAAATAAAGCTCACGTAAAATCAATAGAAGATTACAATTCCTTATATCAAGAATCTATAAAAAATCCTGACAGCTTCTGGAGTTCGGTTGCTAATAGAATTACCTGGTACAGCAAATGGAACAATGTATCAGAAGTAGATTTTAATAAAGGAAATATCCGCTGGTTTGAAAATGCAAAGCTAAATGCCAGCTACAACTGTCTTGATCGGCACATAGAAAGTGGTCATGGTGATCAAAATGCACTTATTTGGGAAGGAAATAACCCTGAAAGTCATAAAACCTATACCTATAAAGAATTACTCTTGGAAGTATCAAAATTCGCAAATGTTTTAAAATCTCATAATATCAAGAAAGGAGATAGGGTATGTCTGTATATGCAGATGATACCAGAGCTCTCTATTGCTATGCTGGCCTGTGCCAGAATTGGCGCTGTTCACTCCATTGTTTTTGGTGCATTCTCACCGGATTCGCTAGCAGATAGAATTAATGATTCTAAATGTAAGACTCTAATTACACAAGATACAGGTGTTAGAGGACTTAAGCAGGATATACCTATGAAATCAAATGCAGATAAAGCTTTAGAAAAATGCCCTTCTATTGAATACTGTTTTGTGGTTAAAAGAACAGGTACTGAAGTTAATATGGAAAACAATAGAGATTTATGGTGGCATGAGACCATTAAAGATTCATCAGCTATCTGTAAGCCAGAGACCATGGATGCAGAGGATCCTCTTTTTATTTTATATACTTCAGGATCAACCGGAACCCCTAAAGGTGTTTTACATACAACTGGCGGTTATATGGTCTACGCATCCTATACTCATGAATTAATCTTTGATTATCAGCCAGGAGATATTTACTGGTGTACGGCAGATATTGGCTGGATTACAGGGCATTCCTATATTATTTATGGCCCTTTGGCTAACAGAGCGACCACCATGATGTTTGAAGGAGTCCCAAATTACCCTGATTTTGGACGTTTTTGGCAGATAGTGGAAAAGCATAAGGTAAATATTTTTTATACTGCACCTACCGCTCTTAGGGCTCTTATGAAAGAAGGGGATGATTTTGTCACAAAATGGGACCGTTCATCTTTAAAATTATTAGGATCGGTAGGGGAGACCATCAAAAAACCGGAGTGGGACTGGTATTATAAAATTGTAGGGCAGGAAAGATGTCCTATTGTGGATACCTGGTGGCAGACTGAAACAGGAGGAATTATGATATCACCTCTTCCTGCCATTACTCAATTAAAGCCAGGATCTGCAACCACACCTTTTTTTGGTATTCAACCTGTTATAATGGACCCTGATGGAAATGAAATAAATACAAGTCCAGCAGAGGGCTTATTAGCGATTAAAAATTCATGGCCAGGACAGATGAGAACCATTTATGGAGACCATCAACGTTTTATTGATACCTATCTATTAGATTTCAAGGGGTATTACTTTACAGGAGATGGAGCTAAAAGAGATGAGGATGGATACTACTGGATTACAGGTCGGGTAGATGATGTGCTTAATGTTTCAGGACATAGACTTGGGACCGCTGAGATTGAGGGAGCTATTGGCCAGTTCAAAGATGTGGCAGAGGCCGCTATTGTAGGATACCCCCATGATATTAAGGGAGAGGGAATCTATGCCTTTGTTACTTTGATGACAGGAATAGAGGAGAGTATTGATATTGAAAACGGTATTAGAGCCAAGGTGCGTGAGATTATAGGTCCTCATGCTTCACCCGATAAAATTCAATTTAATCCAGGTCTACCTAAAACAAGATCAGGTAAAATAATGAGACGAATTCTGCGTAAGATTGCTGAGAATGATATCGATAATATGGGTGATATTTCAACATTGGCAGACCCATCAGTGGTAGAATCTCTTATTTTAAACAAAAAATAAACTTATATATAAGAGTAAAATAAATATAGATATTATTAATTATACTTAAAGTATTACTTTAAATATTTTTAATTAAAATGCTGATCAACCTCACTTGGTAAAAGCTCTTTAGAGCTCGGACCTGTTCTAATAAATAATTTTTCTACCAGTTTCCCTTTTCCAATTACTCGTTTTCCATTGATATATTCTTCTTTATATCTCATCCAAGTTTTTTTTATTATTGGTACCTCTATTACACATACTTGTTTTTCATCTATCCCAATAAATGAAATATTTATTTTTGAAGCTACTGTTTTTGACATGTAATTTTCAATAAACTGCTTAATGGCCAGATTGTATTTATCATTATTTTTGTATTTATCATGTTCAATACCAATAACTTTTCCATCACCAGCCTCATCTTCAGAAACTCCTATTAATAATGTTCCGCCCAAAGTATTTAACATAGCATTAATAGTTTTCATAATAACATATTGCATTTCTATATCAAATTTATTTGATCTTAAATTTTGACGAAAACTAGATTTAAACTCCAACCTCTTTGATTCACCCTTATTAATTAAATTAACAACCTTATCTGCTTTACTCACCAAATTAAATTGTCCTAGCAGTCTATTAGCATCATCTAATATCGATAAAACAGAATTAGGATTAATACTAATTTTATTTTTATATGAATTTATTTTACTTTCTAATAAACTTAATTTTTCTGTTGTTTTAATTATAATTTTTTGCTTTTTAATTGAAGGGACAGGAAAAGAACAGTCTTCGAGTGATTTTTTTGTTATACTTTGTATAAATAAACCAGTATTTAATGAAGTCCGTATAAAATTACCCAAATCGGAGGAGAAGAATAATGCTGCATATTGATTGATAATTATTTTTTCATCTAATATTAATTGATAAATATTGTGATGTTTAATAGTAACATCATCAACATTGCAATGAATTTTCCCTCTACCAATTCTAGGGAAATATATTGCATTTTTTTGTTCATTATAACTCTTTCCTGAAGCAATACTTTTAAAGCCATTGTCTTTAATAATATTTTTAAATTTTACTTGTTTATAATCTTCATAATTAATTAAAAGTTTGTCTAATTCTTTTTTGATTTTATAATTATTAATTGAACTGAAATTATTTTGAGAATTATCAACAAAAATACCTTTTTGTATATTCTGACTTATTTTATTTGAATAATTAAAAAATATTTTAGAAACATCTACATCTGCATTTAATTCTAAAATAAAAAGGTTTTTAGATGTTTTTTTAGATATTACTAACAAGCATGGATTGAAAGTGTATCTATTTTGATGTATTTGAAATTTTTCATACTCTTCAGCATCTGTAGGTATATCTACTTTTTTAATAGGAAATTTATTTAATTCAATAAACATATTAATATAAAAACCTTTAGATTCTAGAAATTTTTTAAATCTTTGAGAATGAGTATTTTCAAAAAAGGTTGGGGGAGTTATAATTAAACCATAACCATTATTCTTAATTAAAGATAAGCTTTGAAATATTAAAAATTCATCTTTATACATAGTAATGCTATCCGATGCATTAATAAATGGTTTTATTTTAAATGGAAATTCACATATTATTAAATCATATTTGTCTTTTATATCTTTTAGTCCAGAATGAATATTTAGATCACTAACAATTATGTTGGCTCTTTTTGTGGTTTTTAAATGGTCAGTATTTACACGGCTATCAATTGAAGTGTTTAATGTGAAATGACAAGCACTTTTAAAATTATTAAAAGAATAAAATTCTATTATAAAATCACTTATATTTTTAATTATTTTCATTTCAAAATAAAATTTATTATGTTACGATCGTTAAACTAATAATAATTTAATAATAAAAAGCGGAATTATGAGAGATAAAAAAACAGAATCATTTAATATATCAAATTTAAAGCATTTTTTTGAAGCAGGAAAAATTAATATTCCTCAATACCAAAGAGAAAAGGTTTGGTCTAAATATCAAAAACAATTACTAATTGACTCTGTTTTAAGATCAATGGACATACCAAAGTTGTACTTTAGTAAAAAATTTAAAAGTGATAATATTTCATTAAAGCAATACGATGTTGTAGATGGACAACAAAGAATAGGTACAGTTCAAGAATACCTTAATAACGAATTTGCATTAAATCCAGAATTTGATCCGATAAACGGAAAAGAGGTTGCTAATAAAAAATTTGATGAATTAGATGATGAAACTCAATTAAATTTTTTAAATGTGAATTTAGATGTTGTAGTATTAACCCATTGGAGTGAGAATGACGAAAAAGAAATGTTTAGCAGATTACAAGAAGGTACGCCCTTAAATGCTGCTGAAAAGAGGAGATCTTACCCAGGAGAAGTTCCCTTAAAAATACAAGAATTAAGAACACATGATATTTTTTCAAATTCTAATATTTTTGGTTTTAAAGATAAAAGATTTGCATACGAAGATGGCTGTTCAAAAATATTTCATCAATTTTATAAGCAGGCAATATCCTCAATTAGGCCTGATGATATTAAAAAAAGTTATAAAGAAAATCAGAATCCTTCGACAGAACTTGATAGAATTATGAGTGATATTAAAAGATCTATGGATTTAACATTCTCAGCATTAAAAGATAGAGAAATTAAATTAAAAAAATATACTTTAATTAGAATTCCATTCTTAATGAACCATATAAGAAATCTATATAATATCAACGATGACGCAGTAAAGCAAATAGGTATCGCTTATCAAAAATTTGAAGATGAAAGAGCTCTTGATAAAGAGAAAGATGAAGATAAGCAAAACCCAATTTTTATTGATTTTATTAATGCAGCCAGAAGTGATAGTGTGGGAAATCAAACATTAATTCATGAAATTTTACTTAGATACATTCTTGCAGATATTCCTGATTTAGCACTAAAGGGACGGAGAAGTTTTACAGATAATCAAAGGTTTATACTTTTTAGACGTTCTAATGGAAAGTGTCAAGCTAATATCAAAGCATCCTGGTATAATAGTGAAAAGTGCAAAGGAACAATATCTATGGATGGTGACAATAGGTTTGAAGCAGATCATATTACCCCTTATTCACAAGGCGGAAAGACTTCAATTTCTAATGGGCAAGCTTTGTGCATGCCTTGTAATAGAAGAAAATCTGACAGTTAACACTTTATTCTGATAATATATATTATGTATAGTCATAATATACTAAGTATAGTCCAATTCTAATATACTCTCCTATTATAGTTTATAAGCTTTGTTTGATTTTATGAAACTTGCAAAAGGTATCATTATTTGGGTTATGCAACCTTATATAGCTACCTTCCCCATTAATTTCTTTCAATATGTACGTAACATCATTATGAACTAAAGAATCATTTATTGACATTAATATAGAACCAGGTATTAATATATTTTTAATTCGAATTTTATTATTATAAAAGTTTATGATTTTATATTGCTCTGACAAGTCATAACAAAAAGTATCTACAACTGTCTTAATATTATTATTAGTAACATTGTTTTGAATTTCGGTAATTTTTTTAATTTTATCATCATTATCAAACAGGTTGATTAAGGAATCAGAAAAATTTACTATTTTATTTTTTACAATATTATTTTCTTTATAATTGATAGATTCAGTATTTAATGAACTTTCATCCTTCAAGACAATTGAATCTAATTTTTGATTAATTTCGTTTAATTGATTATCCAAACTGAGAAATCTATTATTTTGATATTCATAGAATAAATAATAAAAAACTAAAGTTCCTAAAACTCCAACTACATATAAAATATTTTTAATCATAAAGTCCTTATAAGAATTGTAATAAACAAGTACAAACCCAAACTATAAATTAATACTATATTTTTTTTTATATCAATAATCTTTAACGCCTCTGCATTAATTTTAGTTAAATTAAATTTAGATAAAATAGCCACAACGATTAGTATAGACAATAATTGAAGTAAACTAAATAAAGACATATAACTTAAAAAATAAAATGGAATTAAAGAGTAGGTACGATCAATAACTAAAGATTTATATATAGATAAATATGATATAAAAGTCATCGAGAAAAAAAGTATCCAAAAATAAAATCTATTCTTATATATAGCTTTTAAAATCATCTTATTTTTACCACAAAATTAACTATTTTTTCAGGAACATAAATTTCCTTTATTAATTCATTTCCATCTAAATATTTAGTAACATTATCTAACTGTTTGCATTGTTTTAAAACTTCATCCTTATCTAACCCCTTTGGCAGCGATATATTTGCTCGTACTTTACCGTTTACCTGAATAACAACATTCATTTCATCTTTTTCTAATTTCAAAGGATTGTACTTTGGCCAAGACTCATTAAATATAGATGAATTATTACCTATTAGAAACCAAATTTCTTCAGATAAATGAGGTGCAAACGGAGCTAACAATAAAGCAATATTCTTCTTAAAAGTAGGACTAATAGAATCTTCTCCGCTTACACTATTAACAAGCTCCATTAACCTACTAATTGATGTATTAAATTTCATTTTACATAGATCATCGGTAACTACTTTTATAGTCTGATGCATTAATTGATCTGTTTCTTTATTGATATTCTTAGTATCAGGCAAAGAAACTAATTTCCAAATTTTATTTAAAAATCTATAAATCCCCTTAATGCCTTTATCATTCCAATCTCCACCTTCATCATAGGGTCCCATAAACATTAAGTATATTCTAAATGTATCAGAACCATATTGTTCTATAAATTGATCAGGGGCAACTGTATTCCCTTTTGATTTAGACATTTTAGCACCATCTTTTGTTATTGTTCCTTGATGGTATAACTTTTTAAAAGGTTCATCAAAATTAACTAATTTTAAATCTCTAAGAGCTTTAGTTATGAATCTTGCATACAAAAGATGCATTGTTGCATGTTCAGCTCCGCCTACATAACAGTCAACAGGAAGCCAATTAAGGGATTCCTGAGAAAAAGGTTCCTTATTATTTTTTGAATCTACGTACCTTAAATAATACCAAGAAGAACATACAAAAGTATCCATAGTATCAATCTCAGGTTTCCAACCTTTACCAAATATAGATTCTGTTCTTTCAAGCAATTCCTTTGAAGAGCCTAATGGAGATGTCCCTTTAGGTTTATATTCTACATCATTAGGTAATTTCCATGGCAAATGCTCTTCTGGAACTAAATGTGGTTTACCTTTAGGGTCATAAACAATTGGGATAGGAGTACCCCAGTACCTTTGCCTTGATATCAACCAATCCCTTAATCTAAAATTGACCTCTTTCCTACCTGATGACTTTTCTTCTAACCAGCTAATAATTTTCTTTTTTGCATCTTTTGTTGATAAGCCATCCAAAAAATCAGAATTAACAGAAAAACCCTCTTCAAAAATTGGTTCTTCACTAATCTCTAATTCTTTTGTTTTTGCAACAACTATATCTATCGAAATATCATATTTTTTTGCAAACTCAAAATCTCTTTCATCATGAGCTGGAACAGCCATTATTGCTCCAGTACCATAAGAAACTAAGACATAGTCCGCAATCCAAATTGGTACCTTCTTATTATTAGCCGGATTAATAGCATACGCTCCAGTAAAAATACCAGTTTTATCTTTATTCAAATCAAGTCTTTGTAACTCATTTTTTGATGCTGAATCTTGAATATACTCTAAAATCTCAGCACTATTGTTAGAAATTTTTTTTGTCAAAGGATGCTCTGGGGACAACACAATATATGTCGCACCAAATATTGTATCTGGTCTTGTTGTGAATACTTCAATTTTTTCATCAAAACCAGATATTTCAAAATAAATCGAAGCACCTACACTTTTACCTATCCAATTTTTTTGCATAGCAATAGTTTTTTTAGGCCAATTTAAGTCTTCAAAATTCAATAACTCATCTGCATAATCTGTAATTTTAAAGAACCATTGCTTTAGTGGTTTTTGAATAACTTTTGCACCAGACCTCTCAGAAGTACCATCAGATAAAACCTGTTCATTAGCAAGAACAGTCTGATCAATAGGGTCCCAATTAACTAATGCTTCTTTTTGGTAAGCTAAACCTGAATCATATAATTTAGAAAAAATCCATTGATTCCATTTATAGTAACTTTCATCTGATGTTCTAATTTC
>JAAZYZ010000017.1 GCA_014239355.1 Fidelibacterota bacterium | reverse complement strand
ATTTATTATTCCTCAGTTTACTTCTGTTTATGAACAATTAAATGCTGAATTACCTGTATATACTCAAATGCTTTTAGATGCTGGAGATTGGCTAAGCAATAATTTAGTATCATTTTTTACGATGATTATATTTTCATTATTATCAATATGGCTTATTTTCTTGACAGATAAAGGTCGATTAGTTAGAGATAATATGTTATTAAAACTTCCAATTTTTGGTTCTATTTTCAATCAAAGTGTTTTAAGTAAATTTGGGAAAACTTTTGGTATTTTAGTTGGTTCAGGTATTTCTGTAATAGATACAATGAATTTAGTTAAAAAGGTAGTTGATAATAGAGTTTATGAATTAGCCATTGAAAAGGCAGCTAAGCAAATTGAAAATGGGAGTAGCATTTCTGATGCTTTAAAATTAACTGAAATATTTCCTGGAGTTTTAATTCAATTGATGAATACAGGTGAAGAAACTGGAGAAATAGATAAATTAGCAATAAAAGCATCAGATTTTTATTCTAAACAGGTTGATGCTATAGTTGATAGATTGACTTCTATAATTGAACCTGCTCTAATTGTATTGATTGGTATTATTATTGGTGTAGTATTAGTTGCAGTTTATATGCCTATATTTAAATTTGGGAACGCCTTTTAGGTTACAATGGTAATTTTATTTATTGTTTTAGGTCTTGTTTTTGGTAGTTTTTTAAATGTTTTAATTCATAGACTTCCACTACGCCAATCTATAGCTTTTCCCTCTTCATACTGCCCTCATTGCAAAATAAATATTAATTGGATGTATAATATACCTGTAATATCATATTTTATGTTAAAAGGTATATCTAATTGTTGTGGAGAAAAGATATCAATCAGATATCCAATTGTAGAATTGATTTCATCAATCTTATGGGTTTGGAGTTATTTTTATTTAAATGGAGTTTCTAACCAAATATTTTTTTTAATTATATCTTCTTGTTTATTAGCTATTATGTTTACTGATTTTAATCATTTTTTTATACCTATTGAATTAAATATAATAATATTTATTAGTTCTTTATTTAATTTGTTAATTAATAATTCATCAAAGATTCAAGATCATTTTTTTTCTATGTTTTTATTATCAATTTATTTTTTAGTTTTAATGTTGTTGAGCAGCTATTTACTAAAAAAAGATACTATGGGTTATGGTGATATTATTTTAATTGCTGTTACTACATTTTGGGTAGGACTAATAGATGGATTATTAATTATTTTCTTTGCATCTTTTTTTTCTATTATTCATTGGTTAATTTTGAGATTTACAAGCACAAATCAGAATATAATTTTACCATTTGGTTCAACTATTTCTTTGGCTGCTATTCTAATATTTATTATTAAATATACATTACATATTGACACAAACTTATTTTAGTGTATAATAAGTATTTTGTTTATTATACCTTGTAACGAAAGGGCTATAGCATGGCATTTTTTATGAGAATTTTATTTATTGTATCATTTTCTTTAGCATTTGATACATTCTCAAATAAAACATTTGAGATATTAAGTATTAATGATCAAAGTACTAAAATTATTTTTGAAGCTCCAGAGATTGAAATTTCAAAAAATGATGAAGGTTTTTCAAAATTTAATACAGATGACATGATAGGAAAAACTACGGAAGATAATTTTCCTGAACTTCCCATTTATTCTTCTATGTTTCAGATGGTACCAGGGATGGAATATGATATTGAGTATGAAGTACTTAGTTCATATCTGATTGAAGATATTAATTTTAAATCAATAAATAATAATCAAGATTCTGTTTACCCGATTGATAACATTTCTTTGTCTGAGCCATTAGTTATGAGAGGGTTAGTTTTAGGGCAAATATCATTTATTCCTTATAAATATTCTTTCAAAAATAAAACTTTAGAAGTATATGAGGCTGTTCAAATAACAATATCAGAGTCACATCATTCTGAATTTAATTATTTTGTGCCAGAAAAAAGATCTTATGTATTTGAAGAATTATATGAAAATTTTGTAATTAATTATACTAGGTCAGATAGAAGTGAAGATTATCAAATACCATCAATTCTATATATATGTGGTGGAAACTCAATTAATAACGCTTATTTTCAAGATTTAGTTCAGTGGAGACATAAACAAGGATATATTGTTACAGTAGTTTCAACAAGTGAGACGGGTAGTAGTGAATCTAATATTAATAATTATATTTCTAATGCTTACACAACTTGGGAAAATCCTCCTGAAATTGTAGGTCTAGTTGGGGATGTTGGAGGCTCTTATAATATTGCTTGTGATTCTTATCAATGGGGAGGCTATTCAGGATCAAGTGATGTAATTTATTCTTATGTTGAAGGAAATGATCTTTTACCTGAAGTTATCATTGGAAGAATTTCATCTAATAGTACAAGTGAACTCTATAATATAATCAATAAAACAATTCAATATGAAAAAGGTAAAGAACAAACTGATTTAGGTTGGTTTGATAGAGCAGGACTTGTTGGAGATCCAACTCAATCTGGATTATCATGTGCTATTACAAATCAATATATTGATCAATTAATGACTAATTATGGATTCTCAGATATAGATCTTGATATAAATGGAGGAGGAAACCAATTAGATGAATTTCTTATTGACCAGTTTAATAGAGGTATAATGTATTATAACTATAGAGGCTATTATTATGGGGCTGGAAGTTACCCCCCTAATAGTAATCAGTTATCAAATGGTTATTATACGCCTTTTGTTACTACCCTAACCTGTGGCACAGGTGATTTTAGTTCAACTTCTTCAAGTGAAGGTTTTGTGCGTTTAGGATCTGTTAATGATCCTAAAGGAGCCGTTGCT
>JAAZYZ010000016.1 GCA_014239355.1 Fidelibacterota bacterium | reverse complement strand
TCCATATTCAGCTACTAAAGCTGGAGCAGAAGAACTGGTTGTAGCCTACGAGAATACGTATGGATTACCATCGCTTATAACACATACAATGAACGTATTTGGAGAAAGACAAAATCCTGAAAAATATATTCCTATGGTAATCAAAAAGGTAAGAGATAATGAAATTGTCACTGTGCATGCAAACTCAGAAAAAACAATTGCTGGTTCTAGACATTATATTCACGCTGAAGATGTAGCAGATGCACTATTATTTTTATATAACTACAATATTTCTGATATGGCTGCTGATAAAACAGGCGCTAAGTGTCAAAAATTTAATATTGTAGGAAAGGATGAAATAGACAATCTGCAATTAGCACAATTTATTGCTAAATCTCAAAACAAAGACTTGAATTATGAAATGGTAGATTTTCATTCACAAAGACCTGGACATGATTTACGTTATGCTCTAGATGGATCGAAAATGGCTAATATGGGATGGACTCCACAATCTGCATTTGATAGACTTGAGGCTACGATTAAATGGACATTAAAAAATGATAGATGGCTATCTTTCTAATCTTTTTTAACTACAGCTCTGCCTTTAAGTTTTTCCCAATCTTTTTCTGGTCTAACTTTTAAGTTTGTTTCCCAAGCTGCTTCTAACACATTAGTATCAACATTAATTGTTTTACTAAAATGAATTATAGCTTGAATATCTTTTGGAAAACAACTTCCCCCAAATCCCAAACTACCATCATGCCCCGGAACATCAATATGTGAATTACCTACTCGCGGATCTGCAATAAAGCCTTCTAATGCTTTATCCCATTCTACATCAGTTTTTTCAGCTATCATCTTCATTTCATTCATAAATGAGACTTTTGTAGCTAGAAAACAATTATTCATATATTTAATTAATTCTGCAGTTTGAAAATTTGTTTCAATAATAGGAATTGAATTTTGAAATCTCCAATTATATAGTTCAGCGACCTTAGTAGTTAATTTTTTTTCTCCACCTAATACAATTCTTGATTGATTAAGAAAATCATGGTTAGCATTTTTTTCAGTTATAAATTCCGGATTAAATACTAAGTTAAGTTCTGAAAATTTTTCTGAAAAAAACTGAGAAGACCCTGGAATGATAGTTGATCTTATTAAAACAATACTATCATTTTTTCGACATTCACTTATATCAAATAATGCATTGTTTAGTATTTCAAGATTAATGCTTCCATCGCTATTGGCTGGAGTTGGAACAGATAGAAAAATGATATCTGAATGATTGACTGTTTGTTCTAGCGTGTGAGTACTTAAAGTGGGGTTTTTGTCATATATTCTAATACTAGACTTATACTCAGGATCACAAGAAAATCCATGTTCTACTGCAGAACCAACAAACCCTTTTCCAATAATTCCAATGTTCAGATTTCTACCTAAATTTCTTCCAATTGACTACATAAAAAATGACCTAAGAGCATGTGACATTCTTGAATTCTTGCAGTATCATGAGAGTTAATTAAAAATTCAAAATCACTCAAATCTTTACATTTTCCACCATCTTTACCAAGAAATGCAACTGTTTTCATTCCAATATTTTTTGCTTCTTTTAATACTTGGATAATATTTTGAGAATTTCCGGAGGTTGTTAGTGCGAATAATATATCATCTTCTGAACCTAGTGCTTCAAGTTGTCTAGCAAATAATTTATCATAACCATAATCATTTGATATGCATGTTATATTTGCAATATTTGAGTTTAATGAAATTGCTGGATAAGGTATCCTATTTTTATTAAATCTACCTATAAATTCAGCACAAAGATGTTCTGAGTCAGCAGCAGAGCCCCCATTACCACAAAAAAATATTTTATTTTTATATTGAATCACTTCTTTTAGGCTAGTAATTAACTGATTTAAATCATTATCAAAACTTGTTAGAGATTCAACTGTTTGAATATGATCTTTTATTTGATCATTAAAATTTTTCATTTTTTAAGCTCCATAATATCTTCAAAATAGTTTCCTATGTGTTTGACAGATTCAGTTGCATATTTGGTTGCAATTTTTACTGATTTTTCTAGTTCATAATTGTTAGACAGTAAGAATGTTAGTACAGATATAAAATTATCTCCAGCTCCCGTTACATCACTTACTTCTACTTTTTCTGCCTCTAACAGACCATAATTTAAATTTTTATCCATAAAAAAACAACCTTCTGAACCTAATGTAGTAACCATCACATCAAAATTATATTTTTTGACTAAATCAGAAGTAACTTGTCTCAATTCATTTCGCTCAACTTTTTTATTGGCAACATTACATAGTTCTTTATAGTTGGATTTATAAATCAATGCATTTTGGAATAATTCTAGTTTTGTTTTTTTAGAATCTACCACCATCATTTTAGGATTAATATATTCTTCAATTTTTAAACTTTTATGTATAGTCATTTTATCATAATCTGATATAAGAATTAAGTCTGGATTATCTACCTTTATATTTTTCTTTACTTTTTTAAAAAGATCTTGCGATTCTTTCAATGAAAACTTCTTTTCCTTATCAACTCTTAAGACCTGTTTATTACCAGATAAATATCTTGTTTTTGTAATGGTGGGACTATCCTCAGATTCAATATATTCAAAATCTATACCTTTTTCTTTCAATTTTTTTTGCACTATTTTTCCATTGTCATCTTTTCCGATGATAGAAAAAATTTTTACTTTTTCTGTAAGATTTTTGAGATTGTATGCTACATTGCCAGCACCACCTATAAAAAGTTCATTTGATTCTTTAAGAATTATTGGGACAGGAGCTTCAGGAGACATTCTATTGACTGTCCCAAAAAGGTATTTATCAAGCATTATATCTCCGATTACATAGATCATTTGTAAAAATATACCTTATTTAGTATTGATATACTCAATATTATTTTTTGCTTTTTTATTCATTGAAATATTTATGCATCGATAATGATGATCAGACTGACTTTTTGAGAATTTACCTCTAAAAATAATTTTAACTTTTTTATTCAAAAGTAGACTTAAATGCATGAGTCCATTATCTAGACCTATAAATCCTAAGCAATTATCATTTAAAATAAGAGATACCATTTGATCAAAGTTAACTTCCCCTCTTAAATCAGTAAGATTTGAATTATAGTTTGTAAATCT
This sequence comes from Fidelibacterota bacterium, assembly GCA_014239355.1. The sequence continues at coordinate 16,566 of JAAZYZ010000016.1, read as the reverse complement.
CTTATCGTTTTCGCTACCTATAAAATAGATCGGATTATTATAACCTATTTTGCTATCGATATATTTTTTTAATTTTAAGCTTAATTTTCTTCTTAAAAACCCACGTGAATACATGATATCATTATATATAAAAAATTTCTCCTTTCCTATTTTGTTGATATGTTCACTATTCAAAGCTTCGTCAAGAAGTTGAATGTTAGGATGATAGTTGCTTATTTTTTTAAGTTTAAAGAAATCATTTATATGCTTATGAAGGGGAGAATTAATATTTGAATCTGTAAAGTAAAAAAGAATTTTTTCTTTAAATTTTTGAGCAATTTTTCTATTTATTATTTTTGTTTCAAAACTTGAAACATAAATACAATTCGATTCATAATTATCAAGACAGGTAAATACATTATTAATTCCAAATTTTTCCCATAAAAAATAATATTTTTTACTTACAAGAAATGTAAAATTTTTAGAATCTTTTCCATAAAATGCTGAGATGAAAAATAAATTGTCACCAAAATGACTGATTTCTTCCACACTTAAATCAATTATGTAACTCTGTCCGCTTTTTATTTTATAATTGGCCCAGAAGCCACCAGTTATTTTTCTTAATAATTTTTTATTAAAAATCTTAATTATCTTTAAAATATATTTCATTTTCTTAGTAATATATAATAATTAATTACAAATGATAAACTAGTAATTTTTATATTGTTAATATAAATTGGAAAGTTCATAAAATGAAAAAAGCATTTATCACAGGTATTACTGGCCAAGACGGATCTTATCTTTCTCGATTTCTTTTAAATAAAGGATATGAAGTTCATGGCATGGTTAGAAGAACCTCTTTAATTAACACATCAAGAATAGATGATTTATTTTATGACATTGAACTCAAAGATCGTTTTTTTCTTCATTACGGTGATATGCTTGATACACTTTCTATAAACTCTCTAATAAAGAAAATTCAACCTGATGAAGTCTATAACCTTGCAGCCCAAAGTCACGTTGGAGTAAGTTTCAGTCAGCCAGATTATACTGCAAACATCGACGGGTTAGGGACCCTTAGGATTCTAGAATCAGTAAGACAAAATGATTTAGAAAGTCACACAAAGATTTATCAGGCTTCTACATCAGAATTATTTGGGTTAGTTCAAGAGACTCCTCAAACTGAAAATACCCCATTTTATCCTCGCTCACCATATGGCGTAGCAAAAATGTATGCATACTGGATTACAGTGAACTATAGGGAGGCATACAAGATGTTTGCTTGTAACGGAATTTTATTTAATCATGAAAGCCCTGTTAGAGGAGAAACTTTCGTAACAAGAAAAATTACTCGAGGTTTAACCAGAATGTTTTGTGGTATAGATCGTGGACCACTATTAATTGGTAATCTTGATGCTATGCGTGATTGGGGGCATGCAAAAGATTACATCGAAATGCAATGGTTAATGCTCCAACAGAATGAGCCGGAAGATTACGTTATTGCAACTGGGAAACAACATTCAATTAGAGATTTTATAACTTGGGCTTGCAACGACCTTGGAATTGATATAGAGTTCACTGGTCAAGGACTAGATGAAATTGGAGTTATTAAATCTATAAAAGAAGACAATACGTTTCTATCAAAAGGAGATACAATTATAAAAGTATCTAAAAAATATTTTAGACCAACAGAAGTCGATTCACTTTTGGGAGATGCTAGTAAAGCAAAAAAAGATCTAGGGTGGGAACCTAAGATTACTGCAAGAGAGCTGTGCACTGAAATGATTGAAGCTGACTTAAAAGAGTCAAAATTTAATGCTAATAAGTAAATTTCTTGTTCTGGTTACTGGTTTAGTAGTTAATTTATCTCATATACAACAAATTATAGGCATTAACCCAGCATATGCTCTTCTATTTTTGAAGAATAAAATTTCAATTTATGAATGCTTATTCCTGCTGATTATTTTTTCTTTTTTTATTTTTCAAAGTTTTTCAGGTGGATTTATTATCATTGATTATTTACAAATTATTATAGACTTATCATTGGGTTTTATGATTTTTAATATGATTAGGTCAACAAAAAACGAAATAATTGAAAGATCATTAAATAAGTTTTCAAATCTATTTATTTTTTTAGCAGTTTTGTCTATCATTGACTACTACTATTTGGGTAAAATAATAAACGGTTTCTTTACTTTTATCACAGCTTGGCCTAACGAGGGAGAGATGACAATCCTTCCGAGACTTTCTTTGACTTTTGGTAATCCAAATTGGGCAGCTTTTACCACTTTCTTTTTTTTAGTAATATCATATTTAATCAATTCTTCTAATCATTTAAAGATTAAGCTTTTACTATTAGTGTTTTTTTTTCAAAGTAAAAGTGCCATTTTTATTTCTTTATTTTTTATAATTTTCAATAGCAAAAATGGTATAGCGAAGTCCTTCCTTTTTAGCGTATCAAGTATTATTATTTATTTTACATTTTCAAATAGTATTGGCATAGAAGATACTGCTTCATTTTTTAATAGATTTATTATGTATGAAAAAATTATCTCCATGGTCGAGCTTTATCCCATGGGTCTTTTAAGTAGCTACGAAATAAGATCAATTTCAAATTTTTCAGAAGATACACTACCTTCTTTTTTAACACTATTATATGGAATTGGTTGGATTAATTTTTCATTAATTTTTATATATACTTTTTTCAAATCATTTAATAATAAGCTCACTTTTTCTGTGACAATCTGCCTATTAGGATTTTCAATAGTTTATTCTTTTTTAACTGTGTCAATAGTTTCAGCTATTGGAATAACTTTATTGCTATTTGGAATTAATAAAAATATAGATAAGATTGATGTTAAATAATAAAGGAGTGCTTAATGTTATTAGACTTCACACTTCGAAATAAAGGAGGACATTTTGATTTTTACGCGCAGTGGTGCAATACTTTAGATCATGACATAATTCATTCAAGAAAAAATGCAATATTTAATTTTATTAAAATAATAAAGTCCAAAAAACTCATCATACCATCTGCTAATATATTTGATAGAAATTTTCTTTTCTATTTTTTTGTATTAATTATTAGATATGTTTTAGGAAAAAATAATAATTATGTGATAGTTCATACTGCCAAAAGAAATAGATTAGAATTCTATCATATGATTGCACCAAAAAATATTGCAACTCATTTTACATTTTCTAATGGATTGAATCAAATGTTATTAAGTAGTGGCTTTAGTTCGCATGAAATTATATTTCCAAATATAAAAGAGTTTGATATTGATGAAAAGCCTATAGATATTCCTTTTAAAAATTACATAATAATCTGGGGAAGAAGCGCTCGTGAAATAGATGATAAAAAAATCCACTTTTTTAGTCAATCTTCACATAATTATATTATTTTAAACTCTAATTTCACAAATATTACATCTGATAATATTTTTCTTTATAAGACTAACGAGCTAAATGAGCAAAAATTTTTAATTAAACAATCGATGAGCAGTTTAATAGTTGTATCAAAGAAATCACTAGATTATTTTAAATATTCCAATGGCGCTTCTGGAATATTAATTACTAATGTATATTTAAATGTTTTTTCTTTTATCATTGGAGAAATACCATCGCATTTGAATGAATTTGACGATCTATGTCATTTTCTACCAGAAGATATCAATGTAAGTAAAATGGATTTAATTTTGTCAAAAAAAGTTTCTCCACAATTAAATAGTTTTAAATATAGGTTATTTGAGGAGTTTTAGAGGATTGTGAATTATGATTTCTTAATATTAGGATTTGGTGAATCAGGAGGAGCTTGGACTAATCCGCAATGGATGGCCTATACTCTAGCTAATAAGGGATACCAAGTAGCTTATATTAATCCACCAGCATATAGAAAAATCAATCTGAATGATAGCTCGCGTATTATTGAAAGAATATTTTCAAGAAAAGGGCCTAAAAATGATATTAATTTTGATGTATATAATTGTTACGCAAATCTCCACTTTCCATTCAACTTGTTAAATAAATTTGAAGAGAACCGTATTGATTTATTAATCAAAAAATCAAAAAATATTATATGTTGCCAGCCTTTATGGTTAAAATTTTCTAATCCACATTATCACAATACTACATTTCTAATTTGTGATGATTATTCATCTTTAAAAAATGCAAGCCCTACTCAAAGTAAATACGATAAATTAATAGAGAATTCATATGATAAAATTGTTATTACAAACGAATCTTTAAAGAGCAAGTATCCTAATTCCACTTTTTTACCTAATTGTATTTCAGATATACATTTTAATGAATCATCAGAAGATTTAAGGAGATTAAAAGTAAAGAATCAAGTTTGTTTTGTTGGAACTTTACATTCAGAAAAGATTGATCTAGATCTTATCTTTACAACCGTTGAATCCAATCCTAGCTTTAACTTTATATTTGCTGGTAAATTATTTGGACTAAAAGAATCTGATTTACCTAAGCTTTCTAACTTTATCTATTTAGGTGAATTGTCATTTCTAGAAGCATCTCATTTGATGAAAACTTCTGAGTATGGATTAATACCTTTCATCCAGAATAAATATACAAGACATGTTTTTTCTATGAAGTATTTTGAATATATTGCATCTCTAGTAGTGCCAATTTGTAGTAAAATACCTATGTATAAATCACTTCCAATTGAGTTAAGACCTAATACTTATCTAGATTATAACCAAAACATACCATCTTTCAATATTTCAGATTTGAATAGCATAAGAAATATTGTTTTAGAAGATTACACTTATAAATCTAGAATTAGTAAAATGTTTGAATTGAATTATATTCAGTAATCAATAGAGGACTTTTTTATCGATATACTCTTGCTTTATATTCCTTTCTAGCCAATCTTTCCTGGCTCTAAATAGCTCTTTTTTTAAGCTATCGAAATTCTTTTGATCTAGGGTTAAAAATTTTTTAAAAAATTGATTCCAGTTATTAGATTTGTTAACCAAAAATTTATCAATTAGATAATACTGTCTTAAAAATTCTGCAAATCCCACATTTATTGAACTAAGAGGAATTAATCCATTAACTAAGGCTTCCTCTAAAGCAAAAGAGTGAGAATCTAGCTTTGATGGGTAAATAAATGAATTATATTTTTCGAATGAAAATGAAGATACATCTTGATTGCCTAATTTGATAATATTTTCTATAGTAGCTGATCCTTTACTATTTCCGATTATAAAAAATAAAGATTCAGGGTTCATTATTGCTAGATTATTGATTATTTCTCCACCTTTTAATTTGAAATTATGAGATACCATCAAAAATTTTTTCCCTAAAATGAAATTATTTTGGTTTGGATTATAGTATTCATCAATCAATCTTGGCCTTATTACTATACCAATAGCTTTAGACTCTCCATATACTTTTTTAAAGCGCACTTGTTCAATATTTGATAAAAATATATTAATTGAATTTTTATTTTTATAATGCAGGAATTCTAAAAGACTATAAAATATATTAAATGGATTTAAAAAAAATCTTAAATAAAAATATTTATATACATTTTTAAGAGCATAGAAATGACAAGATGAAAAATGTACTGCATGTGAATTCAGTGGAGAAACTACACTCATAGATATAATTTTTTGCTTATTACAAGATGAATAAAAAGATGAAAATATAAAATAGAAGATGTTAAATATATTTCTATTACGAATTATGCTTAAAGATTCATATAGTCCCTTCAAATGACATTCATACCCCAACTGATCAATCAGGCTTGTGGTTTGTTTACCAAGACCAGTGTTTCTATTGTAATTATTTGAAAAAATTTTATATGTTTTCATTCAAAACTGTTCTTTCAAATGCTTTTAAAGTTCTCTTTTTCAGTCCCTCATAGCAATAATCAAAAATATTTTTTGCTTTTTCTTCGGAAATAGTTTCAAGACACTTAAGACTGATTGAATTATCTTTATTGAAATATGAAGTCTCATTATTCTCATTTACAATGGGAATGCACCCATATGAGATTGATTCTAATGAAACAAGTAAAGGATTTCTTTGGTTTGAATAGCTGATATCAAATGAAGCTTTCTTTCTTATATTGATTAGTTCAGAATCACTTATATCGTTATAATAATCAATATTATCAATTTTGCTCACCACTTTTAAAAGCTTTTGATTTAGATTTTTACTTATAATAATAAGCTTATATTCTTTTTTATCTCCATAGAGAGAAATCCAATCATCTATTAACAACTTCCTTTGTTTTGCAGCACAATCTCGACCAATAGATAATACAATTTTCTCTTGATTTATTTTGTAATTAGGTTGATGTGATATTTCTTGGTTATCTATAAAATTTTCAATAGTACGAACTCTACTATTGCTAATTTTAAAAAAGCTAGCAATTTCATTCATACGAGATTTTTCTAATACATATAATCGATCAATTTTTTTGACAGTAATTTTCATCAAAAACCTGTGAAAAACATTTTTTATTCTTTTTTTTATACCTTCGTCTCGATCAAAAACACACTCATAGCCTAACCCATAAAAACTACTATTTTTAATAGATTTGATAAGGTATAAGCTAATTATACCTACGTGACCAAATATATGAACAGAATCAATTTGTTTATTTTGTTTTAAAATCTGATAAGTAAGAATATTGACTTTGAGTATAGCTCTTATAGTATTTTTAAAAGTAAAATGACTAATTTTTTCTATCTTTTTATTATAAATTGAATATACGCCATCCCCAGTTACAAATAATGTTTTGTCATTTAATGATAAGGCTTTTGATAGTGCTAATGACCATTTTTCCATTCCTCCAAAATCAGTAAAAGGTCTACAGCGCGTTGCGACAATTTTCATCAATTAATCTCCTCTTTAAATTAAATAGAGTTGTTAGAATGTCCACTAATTATTTTGCGTACCATTAAAAATATTAGAAATAAAGTGGCGATATAATACAATATAATAATACCTGTAGAAATTGCTATTAAGCCAGAAAAAAATATACCCGTATAAATAGTAGCCACAACTTTTCTAATATAGTTGTTAGTCATAAATATAATTGGATCAATTATTATTGTTCTCATTACTATTAAAGATCCTAAAATATAAATTTCTTGTTGATTAGTTATTATGGCAATTAGTCCTAGCAAACATCCTATTAGAAAGATAAAACTTGACGCTTCTTTAACATACTCTCTTATATAGTTATTTTTTTTATGTATTTTACTTTGCCATTTTGTTATAAGAAATACGTTTATAGCGGATACTGCTTGCTGAAAATAAACCATTAAACTCCCTGGCACTATATTAGAACTAATAAGCAAATATATTGTAATAGACTCTAGATTCTTTGTGAGCGAGAATAAATTTCTTGTTAAAAACTTATCATATCTAAGTTTGATAGCCCTAAATCTATTAATTTTTATATCAGGACAAGAGCTTAAAAAAAGCAAAGACATAAGAAGTAGACTGTCATTTATTGTAGAGCCAAATATAAACAAAGGTATTTTCAGTATATCATAGAGAAATAAAGTAAAAACTCTTTTAAAAATCCTATTTTTTCTTGCAACATATGAGTCGCTAATAGTTTTTAAGATCACAGTTAAGGCTATTGATGCTTGAATGAGAAATGTTTCATTAAATATCAAAGCAAGAATGAATGCGATAAAAGAAGAATTAGAGAGATTATTAATTAAATATTTATGTGACTTATTTCCAACATCTTTGTCTTGAAGAATATTAACTATTAGCAGAGTTGTAATATAGGCTGCTATAGCTATTGACAAGAAATATTCTTTTAATATATTTTCAGGATCTTGTGCCAATAAAGTAAATAGAATAATCGTTAAGCTATTAGAGGCTTTATAGTATATGTTAGCAACCAAGTTTTTGCTAAAAGTCATGATCTAGAATATTTAGGCTGATTGGAATACTTTTTCATAAAAGAATATATCACGCTTTAGATTAATTTTTTAGCCATTTTTGATTAATTCAATTTGAGTTTATATAGAGTAAATTCTATTAAAAATTAAGATTAGTTAATAATTAACAAGAAAATGGTTTAATTAAAAAATAATAATTTGCCATTTGTAAACAATTTTTTTTCAACTATATTCCTCTAAATGAATAAAAGATATAGTTTGCTTTTTATGTTCACTAACTTGCTCATTGCTCAAGTAACAATGGGCGATATTAACAGGTTAAGTAATGAACAATTGGACCTCATTAGAGATGAGTTAAAGTCTAGTAGCAATCCTTCTAATGTGGATATTATAAATCCAGAAGAGGTTAAATTAGAAGCTTCACAGGAACAAAAGAGTAGTGAGTATTTTGGCTATAATTATTTTAAAAATGATATCAATTTTTTTGATAATATTCCAACCCCCGCAGATTTTAAATTGGGTCCTGGTGATGAAATTATATTATCGCTCTGGGGTGAAACAAATTTAAGAGAAAATTTTATTATAAATAAGGAGGGTTTGATATACTATCAAAATATTGGATTCCTTAATCTATCTAACAAAACACTAGATGAAGCTGAATTATTATTAATAGAAGAATTATCAAATATTTATTCGACATTAAAAAATAAAGAGAGCCCAACAACATTAATGTTAGAGCTTGGAGCACTTAAGTCAGTCAATGTCTATTTTACTGGTGAGATAAAAAATCCTGGTATTAGCCTAATTCATCCATTTTCTGATGTTTTTTCAGCGATAGTACAGGCGGGAGGCATTAACGAATCTGGTTCATTACGCAATATTCAACTTATACGTAATAATCAAATTATTAATAGCATAGACTTTTATAATTTTTTTATAAATGGTGAAAATAATTTTTCCAACATCAAGATTATTGATGGAGACATAATACATATTCCTTATTTTTTCAATCGTGTCAAAATTGAGGGAGAAATAATGAAACCTTCTAAATATGAACTGTTAAATAATGAATCTTTAGCAAGCTTAGTAGGATATGCGGGAGGATTCACTTCTTCTGCTTCCTCGACCGTTATTATAGATCAAATAATTCCATTAGATAAACGTAAATCTGATGATAATGCTATGGAAAGTATTAATGCAAATTATCTCAAAAATGAAGATAGTAGACTAATTTTAAATAATGGAGATAATGTCAATGTTCTCAAGATAGGAAACGTCGATTCGAAGGTTGAAATTTTTGGTAGAGTCAAAAATCCTGGAAAATATGCATCAGATAATACATTAAGAGATATTTTAGATATTGCTGGAGGATTTGATGATCCTTTATTTAGAACAACCATTAAAGAAGATGAGATTTTATTATTAAGAAAAGATAGTAACCAATTCTATGGCAAAGAAATATTATCATCTTATAAAGATTCAGAAAATATTAAGTTAGCTGTAGGCGATAAAATATTTATATATGAAGATGTTAATTACGAAAATAGTTTCACTTATCGTGTGGAAGGTCAAGTTAATAAACCGGGTACATATGCTTTTAAAGAAGGAATTTCATTAGATATAGCGATTGCTTTAGCTGGCGGACTTACTCCATTTTCTAGGATAGAAAATATATCTGTTAAGAAAGAATATACACAGATTGATGAAGAAGGCAATTTAACTATATCTGAAAATGATGTAGGTAATATAAGTGGAGATTATCAAATAAGCGAAAATTCTGTTATTACTGCTCTTCCATTTGAAAATGTGGTGAATGTCCAAGGGAATGTTTACAATCCAGGCCTAATTGCATATGAGCCAGGAATGACTATGAAAAATGCTATTATATTAGCTGGTGGCTACAAGCCATATAGTATAAAGAAAAGAGTATATTTGGAGAATTCAAACGGAAAAATTAAAAAAGCAACTCTATTTAGAGGAAGAGCAAAAAGAGTGAATCCTGGAGATGTGGTGTTTGTTCCAATAGATCCAGACCCAAAAGAATTTGATTTGACTGGTTTTACATCACAAATGTTGGGCATTCTCACAAATATTGTTGCTATTGCTGCAATAGTTGACAGCAATAGTAAGTAAATAATTATATTAAATAATATGAACCAATACAGACCAATTTTTGAAAAAGATAAATCTATTAACTTGCTATCTCTTTATCTGTTTCTTAGATATAACATGTTGAATATTCTAAAGCTTCCTATGATATTCATTCTATTATATACAATTTATTTCTTTGTTAAAACTCCTAATTATTCATCAAAGGTTTCTTTTTATACAAGCTATAATCAAGCTAATACTTCATCTGTACTAAATTTTTTGCCAAGCAATTTAGGTATCCAACCTGATAATGCATTAAGCTTCTCAGTAGAAAATTTTCTTTCATCAGATAAGTTTTTAAAGGACTTAGTTAAAAAAGAATATATTATAGATGGTAATCAAATAACTTTAGTTGATTATTGGGGAGAAGGCTATAATAAATTCTTTACTTTTAATCCTATAGGGTTAGTATCTAATATTAATTCAAGATTAATGAATAACCCTAAAATGAAAATAGAAGAAAAAAAACTTTCATATGCAGCAGAGGCATTAAGGAGTTCTATTGATTTTTATGAAGATGGAGATTCTTCTCTAAATACTATATCTGTAACTAATTCAGACCCTTTTCTTGCATCTCAAGTTGTTCAAGAGATATATAATTCTGTTATTAGATATTCCAATGAGATTACTAATATGAAAGGGAAAGAAAAAAGAGAGTTTATCAATTCCAGATTATCCGAAGTTAAAAAAGAACTAGAGAATTTTGAAAATCAATTACTTAGTTTTTTAGAAAAGAATAAAAATTTAAACTCTCCAAGCTTAGTTCTTCAAAAAGACAGAATAGAGAAAAATATAATCTTAACTCGTCAATTATATTTCAATCTTTCTGATCAATTTGAGATGGCAAAAATTGAAGAAAAAGATGATACTTCATCAATTTTTTTACTTGATTCGCCACATATATCCCCGAAGAAAGCTGGTCTTACTTTGCTTGAAGGTTTATTCTTAATTTTTGTTATGTCCTCCTTTCTTTCATCTTCTTATTATCTATATATTAATAGAAAAGAACTAATCGAATAGTTATGATTATCTGGTTAACCGGTCAACCTGGTAGTGGAAAAACAACACTTGCTAAAAATTTTATAGAAAAAATTTCTAAAGATCATCATCAAAATATTAAAATTATGAATATAGATGGAGATGATTTAAGAAATATTAGTAAAAACAAAGATTACTCGAAAGAGGGAAGAATTAAAAACATATCTACTGCCATTTCTATAATACGTTTTTTAGCAAATAAAAATTACATATGTGTGGTATCTATTGTTGCACCATATCAATTTCTAAGAGATGAATTAAAAGGCGATTTTCCTTTTCTAGAAGTCTATTTGCATACGAAAGATATAAGAGGTAGAGAGAAATTTTTTGCTGAAGACTATGAAATCCCAACTGATCCAGGGCATTTATCAATTGATACAGGAAAATTAAATATAAAGGAGAGTTTAGATGAAATATTCAATGTTTATAGGCAGATGGCAACCGTGGCATGATGGTCATCGTTGGCTAATTGATCAAAGACTAAATGAGAAAAAAAATGTTTTAATTTGTATAAGGGAAGTGGGTCAAAACGACAGCAATCCATATAATCCTTTGGAAGTAAAAGAAAACATTGAAAAAGAATTGCATGATTTAATACTAGGTAATCGAGTTAAAGTTATAATTATACCTGACATTGAATCTGTAAATTATGGGCGTGGAGTTGGGTATGATATTATTGAGCATGTCCCACCAGATGTTATAGGTAAGATATCTGCAACAGAAATAAGGAAAAAAATCTTTGAAAAATAATATATTAGGGCCCATAGCTCAATTGGTTAGAGCAACGGACTCATAATCCGCAGGTTCGGGGTTCAAGTCCCTGTGGGCCCACAAAAAAATAAATGGATAGATTATTAATAACTGGAGGAAGCGGTCTGGTAGGGTCAAATTTCTCAACCGGGAAGAAGGTTAGTTCAAAAGAACTAAATCTTCTAGATTATAACCAATCACATCATTATATAAAATGTTTTAATCCTAATACTATAATACACTGCGCTGCAATGGTAGGAGGGCTTTATAAGAATATTGATTATCCAGCACATTTTTTTGACAATAATATTAAGATAAACTCTAATATATTGAATATATCTAAAGATTTAAGCGTTGATAAGCTTATTGGCTTCTTATCAACCTGTATTTTCCCAGACAGCCTTAATAAGCCACTAGAAGAAAGTGATTTGCATTTAGGACCACCCCATAATTCAAATTATGGATATGCATATGCAAAACGAATGTTTGATGTACAGGTTAAAGCATATAATGAGCAGTTTGGTTTAAATTACTTTAATATTATTCCAACAAATGTTTATGGGTTAAATGATAATTTTAATTTTCAATCATCGCACGTTGTGCCAGGCTTAATTCACAAAGTTTATAAAGCTCAAAAAAACAAATCAGATCTAGTGGTTTGGGGCTCTGGAGTTGCAAAGAGAGAATTTATTTTTGCTGAAGATTTATCAAATATTTGTTTGGAGCTCTTAGAGAATTATAATGGAAATTCACCAGTTATTGTTTCTCCTTCTGAAGAAATTTCAATTAAGGATTTAGTAGATTTAATTGTAAATATCTCTAATTTTAAAGGTAGGGTAATTTTTGATAAATCCAAAAGCGATGGCCAGCTAGTTAAGAATACTAATAATGCTAAACTTAAGAGTATTCTTCCAGAAGTTAAATTTACTCCAATTGAAATTGGCTTAGAGAAAACAATTAAATGGTTTTATAATAACTATGATAGAGTAAGAAAATGAAAACAGCATTAATAACAGGCATTACAGGGCAAGATGGATCATATCTATCTGAACATCTTTTAGAAAAAGGTTATAAAGTTTATGGTATATCAAGAAGAAATTCTGTTACTGAAAATCAAAATTTTAAGGACTATTCTCTTTTTGATGAAAGTGCAATTAATTTGGAATACGCCGACCTCACTGATATGCCTTCTTTGCTAAGAATAATAAATAGTATAAAGCCAGATCATTTATATAATTTAGCTGCACAATCACACGTAAAGATGTCTTTTGACCAGCCGATATATACAGCAAGAACAATATCAGAAGGTACAATAAACTTACTAGAATGTATCAAATCTACTTCCCCTAAAACAAAGTTCTATCAAGCTGGTTCATCTGAAATGTTTGGAAATTCAGTAGACAACGATGGATTCCAAAGAGAGTCTACTCCGATGACACCTGTTAGTCCTTATGGTAGCGCAAAACTTTTTGCATATAATATTGTTAGGATATACAGAAAGTCGTATAAGATCTTTGCCTCCAATGGAATTTTATTTAATCATGAAAGTCCAAGAAGAGGTATAGATTTTGTAACTAGTAAAATTATTAGGCATGCAGTAATGATTAAAAAAGGCTTAAGTGACGAATTGGTTTTGGGGAATCTTGAAGCAAGACGAGATTGGGGACATGCAAAAGACTATGTTAGAGCAATGGAAATGATACTAAATCATGAAAAAGCAGATGACTTTGTTTGCGCAGCCGGTCAAACAAACTCTGTAAGAGAGTTAACTGAGTATGTGTTCAATAAATTAGAAATTCCTATAGATAGAATTAAAACTAATTCTAAATATTTAAGACCTTATGAGCTTGAAGAGCTAAAAGGAGATGCTTCAAAACTTAGAAATGCAACTGGCTGGAAACCGCAATATACATTCCATCAAATGATTGATGACATGATTGAATATTGGGAAAAAACTATCATTGGTTAATTTTTTAAAGTGAGTAGCCATTCATACATATCAAATCAAAAGAATGAAGATATTTTTATCAATATCAATGGAGAAATGTTTCATAGAGCAAAAGCAAAAATTTCTGTTTTTGATAGTGGATTTCTACTAGGAGATGGTGTTTGGGAAGGTATTAGGCTTCATCGATCAAAATTAGTTTTTATTGAGGATCATTTAGATAGATTATATGCAAGCGCTGAAGGTATTTCATTGGATATACCTTACTCAAAACAAGAAATAATCTATGAAATAAATAAGGTTTTACATAAAAATAACATGGATAACAATATACACATTCGTTTAGTGGTATCTAGAGGAGATAAGATTACCCCATATCAGAACCCTAATGCAAATATTGGACCAATTAATTTGGTTATTATTCCTGAATATAAAGAAGCAGATCCTAATACATATATAAAGGGGATAAATATTGGAAGAGTTCCTAATGTTAGGCCTGATGATAGTATACTAAGCCCGCAATACAATACTCTCAGTAAACTAAATTGTATTTTAGCCAGTATTGAAGCAAATAAGCTTGGTTACGATGAAGGAATTATGAATGATATTCATGGCAATATTAGTACATGCAATTCTACTAATCTATTTTTTATTAAAAATGGCAAAGTTTTGACTTCTACTGGAGAATATTGCTTAAATGGGATCACAAGAGGTAAGGCTATTTCAGTGTGTAATAATAATAAAATAGATTGTTCTGAAACTAATTTTACATTCGAAGATATTAAAAAATGTAATGAGGCTTTTGTAACAGGTACATTTGCAGGGATTATTCCTGTATCACAATTAGAAGGTAGAAAATTAGAATCGACTAATTCTGATTCTTTAGTTAATAAAATTAGAAGGCTATATAATCAAGAAATTCAAGACTACATAGGCTAGTATGAGAATTGCTTGTTGGTCAGGTCCAAGAAATATATCTACTGCATTGATGAGATCTTGGTCTTCTAGATAAGACTTCTTTGTTTCTGATGAACCTTTTTATGCTTATTACTTAAAAGAGCGACAGTTAAAACATCCAATGCATAAAGAGATTATTGATCACTATTCTTATAAGTATGATGATATAGTTAGAGGTCTTGCTTCTGCGATACCTAATGGGAAAAAACATTGGTATCAAAAACATATGGCACATCATTTAATTGATTTAAACAATATCAGTTGGATTAAAAATTTTGAAAACTGTATTCTAATTCGTCATCCTAAAGATGTAATCAACTCTTATGTTAAGAAAAATACTCTCAATCATGTAGATGAGCTTGGCTATCCTCAACAATATAAAATCATGAAATATTTAGATAGTATCGGCAAAAAATTTATTGTGATTGATTCAAATATTTTACTTAAAGATCCTGAAAGAATATTATCACAGTGGTGTAGCAGTATTGGTTTAGAATTTGATAGCTCTATGTTACAGTGGGAAAAAGGAAATCATCCTCAAGACGGTATCTGGTGGAAGCATTGGTATGATAATGTTATTACTACAACCCATTTTCAAAAGTTTTCATCCAATGAAGATCAATTAGATCAAAAATATCAATCGATTTATGATGAAGCATTAGACTATTATAACAAATTGTATTATTTTGCAGAACAATGAATTTGTTGATCAAACTCTGGAATCAACCTAATTGGGTGAAATGGATAGTTTACTTTGTTATTGCCTACATACTCTTTGCAATAAAAGAAGCATTTGCTATTGTTCTTTGGTTTTTATTTTGTATTCTATTGTACTACATCATTTTTGCTAAAAACATGTTTCAATCAACTACCTATTATGAAAAAAAAATATAGCATACTCACATTCTGTATCTTGCTAATTGCTTGTAATGCCAATGTTGCTAATTTGAGACCTCATGGATCTCAGACTGGTGTGCCAGAATTAACACGTAATAATTATTTGATGGGATTTTTAAATGAATATCGAAGCTCATACGATGTATCATATTATGATATCAATATAGACTTTGATATTGGGAAAAAATCAATCGATGGGTTTGTAACCATTAAAGCAAAAGCTCTCAATGATATTGATACTTTGCAAGTAGATCTAGCGAAAAATTTAAATATTACGAAAATTATTCATGAAAATAGCTCTGTTGACTACAGTCGAGAAGAAGATGCTGTTATGGTTGTCTTTAATGAAACTATAGATAAAAATACATTATTTGATTTTACCGTTCATTATAATGGTATACCTCAAAGTGCTGATAATCCACCTTGGGCAGGAGGATTCACATGGTCTAAAGATAAAAATGATAGAGATTGGGTAGCAGTTTCTTGTGAAGGTGAAGGTGCAAGAATTTGGTGGCCTAATAAAGATCATATTACTGAAGAACCTGACAGTGTTAGAATGGCTTTTACTGTACCATCTAATTTAGTAGGCGTTGGTAATGGTCAATTAAGAAATGTATTTGAGAAAGAAGATAATAAGACTACCTATGAATGGTTTATAAACAATCCAATCAATAATTATAATATCTCTGTTCAAATCGGAAACTATGTTGCCGTTCAGGACACTTTTATGAGTGGAGATACAACTCATTATATGAATCATTATGTACTAGATTATAATGAAGAAGTTGCACAAAACTACTTTCCACAATCAAAAGAAGTTATTCGTTTCTATGAAAAATATTTTGGAGACTATCAATGGTGGGATGATGGATATAAATTAATTGAAGTCCCATATTTAGGTATGGAGCATCAGTCAGCTGTGACCTATGGGAATGGATTTAGTATATATAATGGTGTTAG
>JAAZYZ010000015.1 GCA_014239355.1 Fidelibacterota bacterium | reverse complement strand
TAACTTTTAATCATCACATTTTTCATGAACTTCAGTTTTAACTCCTTTGAAATGAATATGCTCATTTGGAATTAAAAAACTTGATAAGAGCTCAACTGCAATGATATAAGATCCAATTGCAACTCCTGACCAATTTTGTGCAACAACATCAGTATATACATGACCTACATGTAAAACACCATGGAACCTAAGACTCCATCTTAAAAGAGATAAAAAATACTGTCTAAACATTGTTTCTCCTAAACTTCAATAAATTTAAAAAAAGATTCAATCGAATATCAAACTAAAAAAATCTCTTATAAGAAATTATTATATTTCTGCCCGCTTCAGGAGTAATAGTTTTTAACTTTGATAAATGATTATAATACTCTGTATTTAAGATATTATTAAATTGAATTGTGATATTTTGATTACCTTTATTATAACTCACTATAAAATCCATTAAAAAGGATGAGTCAGTAAATTTTTCAAACTCACCAAGTCTATTTTGAGAATGAACCTTAGATAATCTCATATTATAATTAATATAATTTTTACTGTAGGCTAAATTTAAAATTTGTTTATCTGGATTAATATATGATAAAGGTATATTATTTGTTAAATCATCTCCTCTAACTAAAGAAAAATCATAACGAATACTAAATGTTTTATATTGGTAACCTAAATTAAATTCTAAACCTTTAATTAATGATTCAACTCCCTTAGTCTGATATTTATATAACCAACCAGATGAACCACTACCCCATTCAATATAATCAGCACCTGCACAAGGATGTGACTCGCCTGGAATAAATTCCTCATCACATTCTCCCATTTTTATCATTTGATAATAATAAGGACTATAATTATAAAACCCAATTAATGAGGATTTGATTGTTTTTCCATTATAACCAATTGAAGATTCTATTCCATATATTTTCTCTAATTCAAGATTAGGTTCTCCAATTTCATAAGAATACGACCCAAGATGAGGACCATCTGAATATAATTCTTCTACTTTAGGAGCTTTCATAGTATTCATTATCCAAGTATTAAACTCAAATTTATCAATAAACTTTCTTACACCTACCGAAGAAGAAAAATATTTAAAATTTCTATCTTTAACTTCTTCAATATCTAAATTTGAAAAAGAAAGATTATCTTTTTCTGGAAATATTGACAAATAACCTAATCTAAAAGAACCTAATAAATCAAAATGACTCGATTCTCTTTCATAAAACGCATATAAAGATAAATCCAACTCATCAGTTTGAGGTGTCCAATAAAATCCACCAGGTAAAAATTGATAATAACTGAATTCAGAACCAACTATTGAATTAAAAGATTTAAATTCAACTTTAAAATTATGCGTCATTTTTGATAAAGAAACTGTAGAATAATCTAAATTATTTTCAAATTCCTTATGCGCATAATCAATAAAATTATACTTAATATTAAGTTGGTTAAATTTGTAGTGTGAAAAATCTTGATGATAATTAATTTGAAAAGTGTTTTTAATAAGTTCTATATCTACTCCATTTATATGACCCTCTTCACTAGGAGGAATACCATAATCTATATTAAAATTTTCAATAATAAAGTTTATATATCGATGTTGCCTATATGTTGTGAATCCTAATTTATAATTAGATGTTTTAGAATATGTATTTTCTAATTCTCCTATTGGACTAGATTGATTTTGTGTGTTGCCATTACTAACAAGTACATTAATCTGATTATCTTTTATTGGAATATATAAGACCATATTTCCATATAATCCCTTATTAAAAGATTCTCCACCAACAAAAAATTTCTTATAAAATTTATCAGCTCTTAATTTTGGATCCCCAATAACAGCTGTATTAATGACTCCACCTATAGCATTTGCACCATAAACTAGTGACTTAGGTCCTCTAATAATTGCAATTTCACTAACTTCAGTCATATCTAAAGTAATAACATGATCAATTGATGATTGAGATAAATCTCCTGATTTATTACCATCTTTTGTAAGTAAAAAACGATCTCCAGAATACCCTCGAAGCACAGGTTTTGATGTTACCGTCCCAAAAGAATTCACTCCAATATTAGGCTGATTAGATAATGTGTTAGCTATGTTACTAGAAAAATTATTATTTAGTTTTTGACCACTTAATGAAATATCTGACATTTGATTTGTTTCGCCTATATGCGAATGAATATGTGTTGACTCTAATTCTAAAAACTTATTTTTTAAATAAACTGTACCAATATTAATTGTACTTTTTGATAAATTAATATCTATAATTTCTTTTTTGTATCCAATCCTTTCAATACTGATATCAAGGCTATTTACTGATGAACTATCCACAAACAAATTAAAATAACCTTTAGTATCAGTTATAGTACCCACATCAGAATCTTCAATATAAATATTAACATTCTCTATTGGAATTCTTGATTCTAAATCAAGTACTATACCAGATATATTATATGCCTGGGACATTAAAAAGCCCAGACATATAACAAAAAATATTAAAAATTGATATTTTTGAATATTATTCAATGGTAACACTTATTGGAAGTGATGTATAATCAGCATGACCATCATGCATTACTGAAAACGTGAAAGTAGTTTCACCTTCAGCTAAACCAGTTAATTCAAATCCTAACTCATGCCCCTCATGATCGTGTCCATCGTCATTACCATCTTCTTCATGCTCTTCTGCTTCAACTGAAATAATTGAAGTATCTGCAATAGAAAAAGTCAACTCTCCTGCTTCCTCTTCTTCTTCATCATCATGTTCAATTTCATTCCCATCATGATCTAAAAGATGAACAGAAACCTCTATCATAGCTCCAACAGCTATAGTTAATTCATTAACTGTTATTTCACCTTCAAATTCTCTATATACCACAGTTTCATCAACTTCTAAAACAAAACCTTCAGCATCTACATGATTTTCAGATTGAGTTGTAGAACTATCACATGATACAGCTACAAATGAAATAAATAAAAATAATTGTTTAAGATTAAACATAAAAACTCCTTATAAAATTTTATATAAAAATAATTAGCTAGATACATTGTTGCATCTAAACAGTAAATTGTAATTTGAATTAAATTTTATTAAGAAATTGGTGGAGCTCTAGAAGAAAATATTTTATTTCTACTAGATATAATTACAAAGTCATCTTGAATAATTACATGATTGTAATTATTACTATCAAAGGTTGGGGGATGAATATCTAAAGTATAATTTTCAGTATTTTTAATAACTATACATTCAATACATTCTTCAGCATGCTCTTGATGAGCATGTTCATCTAAATAATGAATATTTGAAAAGACACTATTCCCAAAGAATAGAAATAATACATTAAATATAATTATTAGATTTTTCATGCCATATAATTTACAAAAATAAATTTTTATTTTTTGTAAAATTTAAAAATTAAAAAAGAAATAAAAATTCCAACTACTTGTCCTGATATATAATAAGGAACTGATATAGGGTTTATTCCAGTAAAAGTATCAGTAAATATTCTAGCAGTTGTAACCATAGGGTTTGCAAAGGAGGTTGACGATGTGAACCAGTAACCTGCCGTAATAAATAAAGCTACAGCCATAGCAATTGAAGACTCATCATTTTCTCTAACAAACAATATTGTTAAAATAAGCCCAGAAGTGGCAATAATTTCACTTATAAATAAAGACCATGGAGCATTTTCTACCCTCATAACATGTGTTGAAACCTGAAATAATTCTAAATTAAATATATAGTGAATTAAAAAAACTGCAAATAAACTACCTAAGAATTGAAATAAGATATAATTTAATAGCTTATTTAACTCTAATTCTTTCCTTAAATAAAATAAAAGACTTACTGCAGGATTAAAATGCGCTCCTGAAATATTGCCAAACATTTTAATGATAACAAATAAGATGGCACCTGTTGCTATAGTATTACCAAGTAATGCTACTGCAGCATTATTTGGAGATAGATTATCTCCCATAATACCTGATCCAATAACAGTTGCAACAAGAAAAAAAGAACCAATAAACTCAGATATGTATTTCATGTTCATATATTTTTAAAATTTAAATTTAAAATTTAACATGAATAATGTGCTTGAATCACCTTCTTCTGGAATGCTCATTCTTATATTAGGGGTAATTGTTAATCCTTGTCCAGGATAATAATTAAATCCAGCTATGATATTAGTTTGATTATCTTTTGCTTCATTAATATCAGCCGTACTTTCATCATCAACACTTTCTGTCCATGGATCGTACATATCTAAACGACCTAAAAGATTAATTTTATCAGAGAATTTATAACTTACATACCCTGCCATTATTTGTTCATTTATATTGGTTCCTTCATCTTGATACAAATCAAATTCTCCACCTATTCTTAATCCATCACCTGAATAACCACCATAAAAAGCCATTAAAGTTTTATTTTTAGTTGTGATAGTATTATTCTCATCTTCATAATCATACGGCTCTATTGCAAAGGATCCTCCAATATTAAACCCCTCTTCTTTTGTTAGATTTTTTTGACCATAAACAAGTTGAGCAGATAGCTTTTTATACTGATCATTTTCACTTTTTTTATAACCTGAACCATTTGTGCACATAAAGCTATAATTTAAATTATTAAATGCTCCAGAATAGCCAATTCCCAAATCAGCTGAACTTGAAAATCCATACTTATCCATTGCTGATTTTTCTAAAAATCTAAATCCCCATGTTTTTTCTGAAACATTAAAAATATTCATTCCTTGAAGTCCAAGTGTCACTTTTCCAAATGAAGCTCCAGGTAAATCCCAATCAATTTTAGCATTTTTTAAATAGACGACATATTGTGTTTTTTTTGTCCCATCTACTCTTGGCACAGGCTCAGCAATATAATCAATAACTTCAAGTTGACCAACGTCAGTTTGGAACTTATATGATATATTTTCAGATAATGTTTTTTGATAAGTAAAATAAACACGTTCTAGACTGAAACCATCATCATTGATAGCACCTTCACTTAAATCATACGTATAATCAAAATAAGTTACTCCACTAAAACTTCCTTGTGTATGTATAGTAGCCAGGAATAAAGATAATAATATCAATTTTTTCATAATAATTTTTCCTCTTTTTTAAATTGTTTAATCTTAGTTAAAATTAATTCTCTTACTTCTGAATATTTTTGCTTTGTATCTAATTCATTCCCTTTAAAATTAGCAGGATCAGGAATATCCCAATGTATATGCTTATTTATATTTAAAGTTGGACATTTATCTTTAGCATCTCCACATAATGTAATAACTAAATCAAATTGTTCTATTTCATTGTTATCAATTTTTTTTGATTTATGATCGGATATATCAATCTCAATTTCTTTCATTGTATGAACTGTATAAGGATTTAATCCATGAGCCTCAGTTCCAGCACTTTCTATATCTATTTCTTGGGGTAACATCTGTTTTGCAAAACCTTCAGCCATTTGAGATCTACATGAATTTCCAGTACAAAGGAAAAGAATTTTTTTCATCTAATTAATTTGCTCAAGTGCTTGTGATATATTTAGAGAATAATCTCCAACATGTTCAAGATGTTTGATAACATCTGTAAAAAGTAATTCTGCTTTTGGATTTAACCCCTTAGAAAGTCTCTCTCTAGATGAATCAATTAGTTGGTTTCTAATATCATCAATTTCATTTTCATATTTGATAGAAATTTTTAATTCTTCTTCACTCATAGATTTTATATTATTTGAGATAAATGAATTATTCCATTCAATAAATTTTAATACCATATCATAACATTTAATAATTTGATTATTCATTTCATCAGTAAATTTTATCTTACCCTTTAGTCTTTCTATTTGAAGGAATAGGTTTAAGGAGCTATCTCCAATACTTTCAAGTTCATTTGTTATCCTCATCATAGCTGCTGCTTCTTTGGAGCTTCCAAGACTTAATTCATGTTTTGTACATTCAGCAAGATAGGTTGATATTTGTTCTTGCATTTGATCAGATCTATCTTCAAGCTTCCTTGCTTTAGAAAGAGCATTTTCAATATTTTTATTATTTTTGAAAGTTTTATGAAATAGATTTAACATTTCTGTTATCATATCTGACATTTTAATAACTTCCTTTTTTGCTTCAATAATAGCAATTTCTGGTACGGGTTGAACACCTGTACTAAAATACTCTAAAGTATATTCGTCCTCTAATTTTTCATTTTTTGATGGTTTTATCATTTTTTTAACTATTGATGCTATTTGTGGCACAAACCAAATTAATAATCCTACATTTATAATATTAAACACTGTATGAAACATTGAAAGGTGAATTGGAATATTATTTGGATCAGATGAGTCACCTGGAACTAAATAATCAATAAATGGAACAAATATTGAAAAAGAAATTAACATCCAAGTAACTCCTAGAAGATTAAAAATCATATGAGCTCTAGATGCTCTTTTTGCATGATAATTACCACCTAGAGATGCAAGATAAGCTGTGATTGTTGTTCCTATATTTTCACCAAGCACAAGTGCTGCCGCTGTTGGAAAATCAATCCAACCTTTAAAAGCCATAGTTATTGTTATCGTCATAGCTGCACTTGAAGATTGGACAATAATAGTTAAAAATACTCCAACAACAACAAAGATTAATACTGAAACCATCCCTAAATCTGTATAAGATTTTAAAAACTCAAGTACTTCTGGGTTATTTTTAATATCAGGAACAGATTCTTTTAAAAACTTTAAACCTAAAAACAAAAGTCCAAAGCCAACGAATATTTCTCCTAAATTTTTTCTTTTTATAACTTTTGAAAAAATAAGAGGTAGACCTATCCCTATTGAAGGAAGTGCAATGGTAGTAATTTTAAATTTAAAACCAAGTATAGCAACCATCCATCCTGTAATGGTTGTTCCAATGTTTGCACCCATAATAATACCAATAGATTCAGTTAAAGTAAGCAGTCCAGCATTAACAAAACTTATAACCATTACGGTGGTAGCTGATGATGATTGCACTAAACATGTTGTTATAAAACCTGTAATAACACCAGTGAATCTATTTTGTGTCATATAAGCAAGAATACTTCGAAGGCGATTCCCAGCAGTTTTCTGGATTCCTTCACTCATAACCTTCATTCCAAAAAGAAATATTCCTAGAGAACCTAGAATATTTAAAGTAGTGCTAATCATTTTTAATTTGAATTTTCATCTTTGAGAACACATAAATAATTTAAATTAATTATAAAAATAAAACCAATTAATTTCTTTTAATTAATTCCAAAATTTAGGAACCAATTGAGGAATCCTTTTTCTATATTCTTTATAAGAATCTAAATCCCCCCATTTATCTTGAGCTTTCACCTCTAATAAATTAATACCACTGACTTTATTTAATAATGTATAAACAAATAAAGGGGATATCAATGTAAGATAATCAATGCCATTTAGTGAAGGTATCACTGTTACAAAAATACCTATCCATAGAATAATTTCACCAAAATAATTAGGATGCCTAGACAATGACCATAAACCTGTACTAATGAATTTATCTTTATTTTCAGGGTTGTTTTTAAACTTTGTCTTTTGATAATCAGCGAGCACCTCAAACATAAAACCAAATAGCCACAATGCTGACCCTAAATAGATAAAATAATAATTATTATGCTGAATTTGAGAGGTTAATACTTTTAAAGCTGCAATAGAGGTTAATGAAACCCACAAACCAGATACAGTAAACCAAATTAAGAATTTAGAGGGCACTTGTTTTACTTCCTTAAATCTATCATCTTCTCCAACCTTAAAAACTCTATAAAATAAGAATATCCCCAATCTTAAAGTCCATATAGATATTAAGATACCTAATAAAGCAGAATCAAAGTCAATTGACCCTAAAATTTTATTTTTTTGATATAGGGCAAAACCAATAACTGATAAATATGCTATCATACCTGTAAAATCATAAAATTTTTCAGTTTTATTTAAAAAAGATGGAATAAATGCAATCCAATGAATCAGAAATGATATAGAAATACAATAATAAATAAGAGGAATACCGTTTAATATTAAACTATTATCAGAAATAAAATAAGCTATAGAACTTGGAATTAACAAACAGACTAATATCACTACAAGAAACATCCTAATATCCTTTATAAAGTTATTTCATCAATAATTAAAATAATATCTAAAATATTTAAGATTCCATCACTATTCATATCTGCTATTTCAAATTCTTGATCACTTGGATCTTGAATATTTAAAATAAAATTAATTATAATCACAATATCTTGAATATTTAATAAACCATCATTATTAACATCGCCATTAGTATTTAAATAAGAAAATAAAAATTGATATGAATCTTCAAGAATGAGATTCCAATAAGCATTGGGCCCACCACCTAAATCAAGATTACCATTAAGTGCTCCATAATATTCATGAGGCTCATTATCTTCTAATACTAAATGATTACTAATGTTTAGAGTGTTCATCCTTTCAGAAATTTTTGATGAACCATAGACAAATGGCAATGTTATATTAAGTGTAAATGGATACCCTTCATCATAGGGAACAACCAAATCAGATGTACCATGAAATAAAGCAACTGGAACATTTTCATAACTGTCAATATAATCTAAATCTGCAATAGCACCCCATGTAGAAATAACTGCTGTAGGATTATTTGGATGTATAAAATCATTTCCTTCACAATCAATACAACCAAGGTCTGGGTCAAACTGATTACCATAGGTAGATAAAGGCCTCTCTGAATCCTCAAGATATGCTAAATGAAGCCCAATAAAAGAACCAGCACTACTACCCCATAAAAATATTTTTTCTGGATTAATATTGTATTGATCATGAAATTCTCTTAAATAGCGGATAATTGCACTTCCATCTTGAACTCCTCTATATACTGCTCTTTCCCCACTATAACTACTCAAAATATTAAGACCTAAACGATATTCCATAGAAATTGCAACGTAACCTCTTCTTGCACTTTCTTTGCACAATTCAACCATATCTTGAGCATCTTTACTACCAATAAAAAAAGCACCTGAATGAGCAAAAATAATCACTGGTCTATCACTCATTGTATCTCCTTCAGGCTCATAGATATCTATATGTAAATCAATATCATTTGTATTCCATTCAAATAAAAAAATAAATGGAAGATCAGGGGCATTACCATAAACAATATTTTCTGTAATTATAATATTATCAAATACCTCATCAATAAAACGAGTATCTTGACTGTATATAAAAATAACAAATAATATAAAGATGTATTTTTTTAACATTTTATTCCCATCTTTTTATAAATAAAACTTAATAACCAAGCAGGACCAATAAGTAGAAACTGTAAATCCTCAAAGAAAGAAGGTTTTTTCCCTTCTATTTTATGCCCAACAAATTGCCCAATCCATGATACAATAAATATACCTATATAGAATAAAAATAATCGCTTATTACAAGAAAATAACAATTCAATTTGATAAATTGATAAAAGACAAATTGAAGATATTATAATCATACCCACTGTTATTGAAAAAGAAAGTCTAATATAAAAAATAATTGATAAAAATATTAAAATGTGTGCGATGTTAAAACAATAAACTAATGAACCCAATGGGATTGAAAACTTTACTATAGACAACATACCAAGGAGAGATAACATTATTAGTGGAACGCAAACCCAATGAATCATCTTATTAGTTTTATTTTGATGACTCTCTCCATAAGCATCTAACCATTCTTGAATATTTCTCATTGGTTAATCTCCTAAATTATTACCATAGAATATAAGGATTCAAAGCAAGATTATAATTATAATATTTTTTTTGATCTGTAACTTCACAATCTATCCAATTAGGAAAATTGATATCTTGAACTTCACTCTCTAACTCAACCTCAGCTACAATCAAACCTTTATTTTTATCTAAAAATTCATCAATTTCCCATTTAATGCCATCAACCATTATAATATGTCTGATTTTTTTTATATTTAAAAACTCTCCAATACTAATAATTTTTTTAGCATCAGATAAAGGAATCTCATATTCAAACTCAAATCTTGACATCCCAGAACAATTTTGCTTCAGGCTAATAATTGACTTTTTATTATCAAAAAACCTAAGTCTTTGAACAAAATATTTATCAATCAGCATATAATATTGTTCTAAATGAATGCTTTTTTGAATATTTTTAGGTAACTCCTTAACTAAAAACTTTCTTTCAATTTCTAAATTCATTAATACTATCTCACCTTAATATAATCAGACTCTTCAATCTCTATCCATTTAGGCATATCATCTGAATCAACACTACTAAACTCATTTTTAATATCAGATAATTTGACTTGAAATGTATTTTCAGCTAAATTTTTATCAATTAATTCCATTTTATCATCTTCATTCATAATTTCAGTATTAATGGACCATTTTTGACTTTTACCTAATGAAAAATTAAAATCAGGTGTTTGAATTTTATTCTTTCCTGTAATTATCAATGAGCTAGTCATAGAATTTTTGCATCTTTTAATAGAGTTTTCAAGTACTTTTCTTCTTTTTGAATAATGATTTTCCATTGATTTAAGGTATTCTACTTTTCCTTTCAAATATCTTACAAAATGTTCGTATCCATCTAGCTTTTCACCTAATTCTTTTTGATGTAAATTGAGTTTATTTTCTAAATCCTCATCTATTTCACCATTACTACTAATAAGTTCATTTTCTAATAATTGATATTCATTTAAAATATCATTTAAACTTTTATTATTATCCTTCATTTTTTACCTTCCATAAGTAATATTAATTATATATAATAGTATACCTAATTTAATTTTAAAAAAATCTTTTTTTATACTATTTAAAAATACTGGAGTAAAATTTGAAAAATAATTCTGTTGGAATTAATACTTTCGTTACAAGACAAACAAAAAATTCAGGTAAAACATATGCTAAAACATTGTCTTTTGAGGAGATAGCCAACCATGCATCAATGCAACTTTCAAAAGGAAAGTATAAACAAGGATACAGAGAAGGGGTTGTTTTGGTTTCTGTACATAATCAATACATTAATGATTTTGTATGTCCTATTGTAAAAATAAATAAAAAAACAAAATTAATTGCAGAACAGGTTAAAAGGCGTAAAAATGAACAGCCTTACATAAGAATTAGAGCTCTTAATGGAAACCCTTTAAAAACTAAAAATGTAGATTTAATACTTTATAGAAATGAAGTTCTCAAAGAAACAAATGAACATGAAACAGATAAAGATTGGGAATTAATATCATTTCATGCAATTCCAAATGAAATTAAAAAATTACCTATGGGACCCATTACTATGATGCGTAATCAATTGCAACTAGAAGGTGGGACGAAGGGAGAATATTCTGCTCAAGAATGGGCAGAGTCCATTGAATTTTGGCAAAAATATTGCTTCCTAAAATAATTTTTTTATTTAATTTTAAAATAGCTTAAATTAATACTATACTATTAATAGCATACTTTTACAAGGGAGAGTACGGTTTATGAAAAATATTATTACTATAACTACACTAATAACCTCATTCTTATTTACACAATATCTACAAGAAGGAATCTATCCTGAATGTTCATACGTTATTGTTGATCAAGAAGGTTGGAAAATACATAAAAATCAAGACGGCAAGACTATTACTATGACACCTAAAAGTAAACATAATGAAAAACCAGGTAAATATAGTTTTGATAAATTTGGAAACTTAGTGCCATTTAAAGAATGTGTTAAAAATACAGAAATTAATGCTGAGGATGTAGAAATAGATATTGAAGTGAGCCTTAATTTAGGTAATATGCTTAAAGGAATAAAAGTTTATGGCGGCATGTCTATGCCAATGGGTACTTCAGCTGACTTGTATGAGTCAGGAATTAATTTTGGTGGAAGTCTTGATGTAGGAATATTAACTGGAGAACTTAATCTGGCAACTTTTTCTGGAAATAATGGCATTGCAGACTTAAAAGCAGCTTATGGTATGGGATATTTAAATAAACAATTATCAGATAAAATGAGAATCAGCATAGGTGGTGGCTTATCAAAAATAAATAATGGTACAGGCATATCTGCAATTTCAGGAATTGCACTGTCTTATGAATTACCATTTAATTTAGGAATAAAAACTCAATATAATAAATATATTGGCATTTCTAAGAATGACGGTAGTATGGAGTTTGATTATGAGTTATTAGACTCTTTTAATGTAAACTTATACTATTCATTTTAATTATTTTTTTAAAATATCTCTAAAATAATCAATAGTTAAATTTAAACCTTGATTAAGGCTAGTCTTTGACTCCCAATTTATAATTTTTTTAGCTAATGTTAAATCAGGCTTTCTTTGCATAGGATCATCTGAAACTGCTTTAATATACTTAATTGATGATTGAGAATTTGATAAATGAATAATTTTTTCTGCAATATCTTTTATTGATAATTCTAAATCATTACCTAAATTTATAGGCCCCGTAAAAGAATCTTCTGTATTCATTATTTTGATAAGTCCTTCTATTAAATCATCAACATAGCAAAAAGAACGAGTTTGTAAACCACTACCATAAATTGATAAATCTTTATTGTTTAATGCTTGGATAATAAAATTAGATATAACTCTTCCATCATTTTGAGCCATATAAGGACCATATGTATTAAAAATTCTACATACTTTTATATTTAATCCATACTCTCTATAATAATCAAAAAATAGAGTTTCTGCAGCCCTTTTACCTTCGTCATAACAAGATCTTATTCCAATAGGATTAACATTTCCCCAATAATCTTCTTTTTGAGGAGATATTTCAGGGTCTCCATAAACTTCACTGGTAGATGCTTGAAGGATCTTCGCTTTATTTCTTTTTGCTAATTCTAACACATTTAAAGAACCTAAAATATTTGTTTGAATTGTTTTAACTGGATTAGATTGATAGTGTACTGGTGAAGCTGGACAAGCTAAATTATATATATGATCAACCTTATTTTTAATATTTAATTCACACACATCCTGTTCTATAAATAAAAAATTTGGATTATTTTTTAATACTTCTATGTTAGAATGATTACTTGAATAAAAGTTATCAACACAAATAACTTTACAATTTTTATTTAATAAGCTTCTACATAAATGTGATCCAAGAAAACCAGCGCCACCTGTTACAAGTACTCTTAATTTATTAGACATTTACCAGTTTATCTCTCCATCCTTATAGCTTACTTCCTCTTGAAGTTGTCCATTTTGATGATACCAAGCCCATGCATTATGTTTTTTACCATTAGTCCAATACCCTTTTGACTTAATATTTCCATTATTGTGATAAGTAATATTATCCCCTTCATAATGGCCATTTCCATAATTTACTTTTTCCATGAAATTACCATTTTCATAATAAGATACCCATAAAGCATCCTTTTTCCCAATTTTGTATTTTCCGTCAGTTTTTACCTGGCCATTTTGATAATATTCAATATATCTTCCATTTTCAATTGCATATTGATAATTTTTTTCATACCAGATTTGACCATCTGAAAAATAATAGATCCATCTCCCCTGCTTTTCACCATTAACAAAATTTGAAACCTGTTCTAATTGCCCATCTTGATAATAAAGAAAAGTGTCTCCATGCTGCAATCCATTTTTATAATTTTTCTTATATTTTAATCCACCATTCTTGTAATAACTAATCCATTCACCATGCTCAATACCATTTTTATAATTTCTTTCATATTTAAGTTGACCATTTCTATAATAACTAATCCATTTACCATCTTTATTTCCATTTTTATATTTTCTAGAACTTAAAGTATTTTGATTTTCATCATACCTAATATAATCACCATGCTTATATCCTTTTTGATAATGCACATTTTGTTTAACTAAACCATTAATATAATAATATATCCATTCACCATCTAATTTACCTTGAATATAATTTTGAGATTGCTCTAATTCACCTGTTTTGTAAAAAGTAAGCCATTTTCCATCTTTTTTATCTTCTATATAATTACCTGAAGATTTGATTTGACCATTATCATAGTATTCAATGTAACCCCCATCAATAAAACTGTTTTTATATGTTATTGAATATTTGACTTGACCATTTCTATGATAAGTTTTTGAGGTAGTAATTTTATCTGGCGGCTTTGCTCCACAAGAAAAGATAAACAACAAAACTAATATTTTAAATAAAGCTTTGATATACGAATTTAACCATTATTTCCAGAATAAGAAAGCTTTAGTTTATTTGAATCTTATAAGTGGTATATTTTATTAATGTTATATTGATTTATTTTTTAAAAAATGCTTTAGAAATAAAAATTCCAAAAATTAAACCCAATATATTAGCAATAAAATCAAACACATCTACATTTCTACCAGAATAATCTTGCACTATAAACTCATCTAGGATTGGAATAATAAATATTAAAAAATAATATTTACTTAATAATTTATTTATTGAAGACCTAAAGATCGTCCCTAGAATAAAGTATTCTACAAAATGAATTAACTTATCTAAGCCATATATTTGTATTGAAGAAACCACACTTGGTGGTGTTGAAGATAATAGGAAAATAATTACAATATATAAATATAAAAACATATCAGGAAAATAATAGATTTACCCATTTTAAGAAAGAATTAATTAAATATGGAGAGTGTAAAGATTTTGATATTGTTTTAAGGAAGAGAGGTTAATAACCTAAAATAATATCTAAAAGATTAATAATATCTAATATATCTATTAATCCATCTTCATTAATATCTAAACATTCATTATTACTATCATTCATAATGAAATTAACCATCACTATTATATCTTGAACATTTATTATCCCATCACTATTTAAATCACCTTGAAGCTCAGAAGACTCTACGCATTCTGATGTGTCAAATGAATTAATATTATTTTGAGATATACAATCAGGATATGGAGGACAAAGTTGATTATTAAATAAAGACGGCATAGGATCACCTATATTACAAATCTCACATGGGATTTCTCCACTAAGTTGATTATCATTTAAATAGAGAAAATTTACATTGATCAGATTCCCTATTTCAGATGGAATTTCTCCGGTAAGTTGATTATTGTAGAGGACTAAACTATTTAAATTTATTAAACCTCCAATACTTCCAGGAATTTCTCCAGTTAACTGATTGTTAAATAATTGAAGATTTTCTAAATTTATTAATTGTCCTATCTCAGATGGAATTTCTCCAGTTAACTGATTATTAAATAAATGAAGATGTTCTAGATTTATTAATTGTCCTATCTCAGATGAAATTTCTCCAGTGAGTTGATTTCCTGGTAAAAACAAATGTGTAGTCCACTCAATATTATAACACTCACCCCATAACTCAACCTCTTCCCCATCAATACATCCTAAAACAAGGTTTAGAGACAAACATAAACACAATATTGTGATTAGATTTTTCATACCCTAACTCCCTTAAGTTAACTAAAAAGATGTCTAAAACAAGGTTTCTTACGACGATAAATAGGAGACCAATGGAGGAATCTGTTTTCATTCTACGGTGACACTTTGAGTAATGTAGGTTACCACCCCTACCTGATTGTTGAATATATTGTTAAGTGTCATAAGTCTAAGTTTACTAAAAATTATAAAGGTTGTCAAATTATGGTTTTGAGGGGTTAATTATTATAAAACTTACATTTTATCTAATGGTGGTAATAACTTATTAGTATCTATATAACCATCAATTCGAAACATAGTAGATCCATTTTCGTAATCTATAGTTTCAATTATATCTCCTTTATCATCATAATATACCCACAATTTGTATTTATAGTAACGTTCATATTGTTTTTCACTATACATAAGATCTGTAGTTGAGAGAGATCCATCATATCTGTGTTCATACCTCTCTCCACCTCTGTATGAATATATGTAAAAACCCTCACATTTTTTAAAACCATTTTCATAAAATTCCATATATCGACCTCTTTGAACATTTGGAAAATCTTTACTTTTATAACTATTGACTTTATTAACATCTACATCTAAATCGTGAATGTCCTGATAACATTGATCATGATATTTTTTTAATTTTCCATTTTCATAAAAGTAAAGATCTTGGAAGACTCGAATATCTTGAAAAATATCCTGTGGAATAGATAATAAACTAATTTTTTTAATAACCCCATTATCATAAGTTTGAATTTCTACTGGTGAGAAATGACCGTAATTTTTTTTATCTGAATTAAAATATGTAGAAATATTCCCATCACCTGTGTCCCAAGTTTCGAACGATCTATAGTTTTTTTCGTCTTTAAGTTCAGAAGAATCATATTCACGTAAATCTTTATTTTTTTTATATTCTACACTACCAGTATTATTAATAATTTTTTTAATCTTTTTCATTTTAAAACTCTAAATATGTTATTCAACGGTTATGGGGTAAGTATTGGAGGGTTTTATAAACCCTACCTGATTATTAGTTTTAAAGTTATTTCTCATAAGTTTCATCATATATCTAATTTTAACCTAACCAATGGTATAAAACCAATACATAATAAAATATTAAATCAGAAGACTATAGTTGAATTGATTAAGATTGAGGTTAAGGTGTTTTAAGGGAAAAGGGTTAATATTAATATCAATACTATTATTGGAATAAAAACACATATTATAACTGAAGAAACAACATAATTCCATCCAATCAATTTAAACCATTCTAAAAATTTGACAGATTTATCAAATAAAGAATCTGAAAATAACCTAAAATCTTTTATTAATATCATTGATAATAACACTAAAATTGAAAATATTATTTTTAGACTATGAGTTTCTATTTTATAATCAATAATTGACAGATAAAAGATGGGAATGATATAATAATAAACTATTATATTTATTTCAGTATAAGATCGTCCTGTTAGTTTTGAAATTATAACAAGTAAATCTCTAACAATTATAAAAATTTTATTCATTAATATTATTTTAAGGGGTAAAGGTTATTTTTTTTATAAAAGTTAGAAAGAAATTTCTCAATCTTCTTGATATCTTGAATTTTATATTTATCTCTAATATCATCAATATCTTTTACTATTTTAACTAATTTTGTTTTAGATGATTGAATATTATTTTCTAATCTTTCAATATTATTTAATTTATCTGGAGTATCGTTTTTTAAAGTTTTGTATTCATTTAATTGTTCCTCTAATAAAGATTCTTCTTTAATACAAATTAAATAGTCATGTATTAAACTAACATATGTTTTAATTCCTGAACCATCGACCTCTCCAAAAATATCACAAAATTCATCTTCTGAATAACTACCTACTATGAATTTTAACTTTTCCAAATAAATATCATTTTTACTTTTACCAAAAATAAAAATTCTTATTGGAGTGACTATATATTTATATAAAGGAATAAAAATGATAATAAGAAAAATACTGAAGAATAAACCTAAAAAAGGATCATACCAATTCTTAGGATTATAAGATCCTCCAATATTAGAAAACAAAAAAGAACATAAACATAATATTGTGATTAGATTTTTCATATTCTAATATATGGATATAGGTAGATAGTTAAAAGTCTTTATTTGAGGGTGTTTATAGACGAGAAATAGTGTTATAAAATAGGTCTGTGACTACTCTACTGTGGTGAAAGGGTTTATGGAGGGTTTTTTTACAAACCCTACATTGTTATCACTTTGAAAGTCGTTTCTCATAAGTTTTCTCATACACCTTATTTTAACGATATCAAGGATAGAAAATCAATACATAATAAAATAAAAGAACTCACTGATAAAGGGTTAGGATATAGGAAAATACATACTATTCTTATCAAAGAAGGTTTTGATATTGGTAAGTCTCCATCTTGTGTGTATTCAATGATTAAGAAGTTAGAAAAAAGAGAAGAGATATTGAGTCAGAAGACTATAGTTGAGTTGGGTAAGATTGAGGTTAGGTTATTAAGGGTTTAGTCTTTTAAGAATGTTTTTTTGAATTTACCAAAATTAGATTCAAAATAATATTTTTCCAAAAATTCATTTATTGGTTTACGAGTTCCACTAACACTAACCTGTGTAAGAACATTTTTATTAAACTCATTATTTTCAGAAATCTCTTTAAGAACATTAATCCATAAATTTTCACTTGAAAATAAATCATACCTATATTCAAACCATTTTTTATCATAATAGGTTCTTTTAGTCTTTGGTGTTCGTGTTCTCGTTCTCATACTAATTAAATACTGAATTGTGTCATCAAAACAATAATAATCTAATCTTAAAATTGTTTCAGTATATGATTTCTTATAGTAATTTTGATCTTCTTGATTTAGTAAGTAGTTATTTATAAACGAATTACATGTTTCTAAGAACAAACCATTATTAAGACCTCTATAACTAAATACTTCAATTTCTATTTTATCTAATTTTTGATATTTAAATTTTATTTTTTTTAACTCATCTTTATGAATTAATATAATTTTTTCATAAAAATCCATACCATAGATATCAGATGGATTTGGTGGAGTGGGATTTAATTTCATAATAAATAAATCAGGTTTTTCTTTCACTTCGTATAAAGTTATATCATTAAGAAATAATTTATAATCTTTATTAAAAGATGGAGTTATATATAAGTCAACAATTCCTTCCTGTTTAATCCATTGTCCATCTTTATTTGACCATCCAATTATATCTAATTTATTTATTTCATTAATTGTAAACTTTGTAAAATGATCAACTCTTTCACCAATAGAAAACAAAAAAGAACATAAACATAATATTGTGATTAGATTTTTCATTTTTTAAAATATATTGAGTCTAAAATATCACCTTCTTGATTATAAATTATAGTTGGTAAAAACTTAACACAAAAATGAACAGAATCATCTTTGTAAATCTCATTGATTTCATAATTTTCTACTTCTGTTAAATAATTATCATCTTCAACCAAAGACCAAAACTCATCTTCAGTAGGTAAAATATCATAAATTTCATATGAAGACTCAAAATCTGTTCCAATTTTACTTTCGTATACTTTAAAGTTATTAGAATCTTCTTCCCATGAATCTTCCATAGATACAATAATCCATTTCTGTAAACTAATAGGAACATATTTACCTTGTTCTAATTCTTTGATAGTATACCTAAAAGGGACACCCCATTCTTTTACAAAACATTCTTTATTGGAACCAGTTAATGAAACTTTATATATTAGATTATCATCATCTTCATAATCTAAAAATGAAAATTTTCCATCTTTAATATATATAGAATTAGATAACTCACCAGTATTCATATCATAAGTTTTTAACAAACCATCTTTAGTACCATTTTTCCATTCTATCTCTTCGTATAATGTTCCACCAAAATAAAACTTTTGTTTTCCATGTTTATTTTCATTTAAATAATTAGTTTCCTGTTTAACTAAACCTTTTTTATCATATAAATATTCTACCTTCATCTTATCCAATGGATATTCAATAGACATAACTTGATCATTATTAGAAAAAAGAACTCGTTTAGTTATTTTCTCATTAATTCCTTCACCTTGATAGGTCACTACCATCATTTTATTACCATTAAGATGTCTGGACACAATTTCTTCTCTGATTGTTTCTGAGAACAAAAAAGAAGATAAACATAATATTTTAAACAATGTTTTCATATTCTAATATATGGATATAGGGGGATAGTTAAAAGTCTTTATTTGAGGGTGTTTGTCGACGAGAAAGAGTGTTTTAAAAACACTCCATAGATCATTCAACAGTGACACTTTGAATAATGTAGGTTACCGTCCCTACCTCATTGTTGAATATATTGTTAAGTGTCATAAGTCTAAGTTTACTAAAAAATATAAAGGTTGTCAAATTAAGGTTTTAAGGGAAAGGGGTTAGTTGTTAACTTGTACGTATGGATCAATATGTTCCAAAATTGTTGTTTTTAGACTGGGATGAACTTTATTTAAAACATCATTTATTTCTTTAATTTTACCAAGTTTTTTCCCATAGTAATAAAAATCAATTAATTTTTTATATAAATCTCTATCAGGTCCACCTGGAATCTTTCCACCTGTTAAAATAATATCCATATCTTCAAAATAAAATAATTCTAGTTCATCTTCAGTCAAAATTGAATTATTATACTTTTCAAGAAAAAAATTGTTTTCTTTCACTTTGTCTCTAACATACTCACCAACTAAACCATCTTTTTTGGTATAAGTATATATTTCTCTTACTCTATCATCATCACCTAAAGATAAAACACGTGGTCCTAGATAAACGTGTGTTCTTAAAATTATCTCCTCTTGAGGTTTTTTAATATGTTTAACATCTCCATTTTCATCATAAGTAATATGATTACTAACTAACGAACCATCTTTATAAACACTCTCTTCTTTAATATTTCCATTTTCATATTTAAAAATTTTCTTACCATCAAATTTATCATTTTTATAAGTAATTTGTTTTTCTAGATTTCCATTAGAATAAAAAGTTTTTGACGTTCCATGTTTTTTACTATTCTTATAATATCTTTCAACTTTTAAATTACCATTTTCCCAATAAATAACACATCGACCATGTTTTCGGAAAAACCATCCCCCTAAATCACCTTGAAAGTTTTTAAAAGAAGTTTCATATTCAATATTCCCATCTTGATAATAACCTCTTGTAATTTTATACTCATTACCATCTTTGACATAGATACTATCAACATAATAACTGAAAATAAAATTTAAAGATAGACATATACATAATATTTTAACCAATATTTTCATATTATATATAGAATTATAATTGTACTTTTTCAACTAATTCTCCATTAATAAAAGTTCCTATATCTATAGTCCCATCAGGTAATAATCTTTTTCCATAACCATTAGGTAAATCATCCTTCCATTCACCATTATAAATATAACCTTTTATACTTTTATATGTACCTTCACCATCCTTGAAACCATTTGAAAATTCTCCAACATAAATATCACCATGATAATCCCCATAACCATAATAGTAAACTCCAAAATACATTTCATCATCATCCCACATACCATGAACATAATCTCCATTACTCCATACTTGAACTCCTTCACCATGTCTATTTTTATCTTTAAAACCTCCTTCATACATAGGTGTATATAAGACAAATTTACCTTCACCATTATTACAATCTCCTTCAATACATTTAACTTCATTTGTAATAACATCAGGTATACTTAAATTCAATTCTTCAAATCTCGATTCATAATATTTATACTCTTCGTTATCATTTGTGAAACACATTGATAGAATAATGATTAATAGTGTGATTTTCATGAGGTTCTCCTTTTTATTTAGTATCTAAGTATTTGACTACATAAAAAGAAGAATTCTTACAGATTATTTGGGAGTTTGATCTGGTTTTAAGGGATAGGGGTTAAT
Organism: Fidelibacterota bacterium; assembly: GCA_014239355.1. The sequence goes on along the minus strand of JAAZYZ010000015.1, from coordinate 32,485 downwards.
ATATGAATATTGGTAAAAATTTTAATTAATTACTAATGATATATGAATTCCAATCACCATCTAAATTGAAAATATTGTTAGATACTATATATCCAACCCAATCACCATCTAAATTAAAAATATTGTTAGACACTATATATCCAATCCATTCACCATCTAAATTAAAAATATTGTTAGATACTATATAATCAGTCCATTCACCACTTGAATCAAAACAAAAAATTCCTCTCATACTTGTGTTATACTTTGGATTAATACTTGTGTTGTACTTTGGATTAATACTTGTGTTGTACTTTGGATTAATACTTGTGTTGTACTTTGGATTAATATTTGTGTTATACTTAGGATTAATACTTGTATTATACTTAGGGTTAATACTTGTATTGTACTTAGGATTAATACTAGTGTTGTACTTTGGATTAATACTTGTGTTATACTTAGGATTAATACTAGTGTTGTACTTAGGATTAATACTTGTGTTGTACTTTGGATTAATACTTGTGTTATACTTAGGATTAGGAATTACTAATCCTATAAAAATTGATATACTTAAAAATGTTAATGTAATTTTATTCATACCTTAATTCTTCCTTTTATGATTTAGTTGTATCTGATCACTCAACGGTGACGGACTTAGCTAAATTTCGTGGCTGATCAACATTAGCTCCTTTTAATACAGCAATATGATAAGCAAGCAATTGTAATGGAATAGATGTTAATATTGGAGTTAAAGAGTTGTGAATTTCAGATACTCCCTCTAAAAAAATAAAATCATCTGCTAAACCTCTTAAATCTTTTGTATCTATAGAACTGATAATTAAAAGTTTACCGCCTCTTGATTTAACTTCTTGAATATTAGATAAAATCTTATCATATCTTTTTTGAGTTACTATAACAACTACAGGCATTTTATTATCTATTAATGCAATCGGACCATGTTTCATTTCTGCAGCAGGATAGCCTTCTGCATGAATATATGAAATTTCTTTTAACTTTAATGCTCCCTCTAATGCGACAGGAAACTGATATCCACGACCTAAATACAAAAAATTATCTGAATTAACATAAATTTTTGATATCTGAAATATTTCATCGGATAATTTTAATAATTTATTAATTATAGAAGGTAATTTTTTAATATCAGATAGAACAGTAGCACTTTTTTTAATCCCTAAATGCTGAGCAATAAAATTACCCAATAATGATAAAGTAACTACTTGGGATGTAAAAGCTTTAGTAGAAGCAACTCCTATTTCAGGCCCAGCATGCATATAAACACCACAATCTGTTTCTCTTGCAATAGAACTTCCAACAACATTAACAACCCCTAAGGTTAAAGCCCCAAATTCTTTTGCTTTCTTAACTGCCGATAATGTATCAGCAGTTTCTCCCGATTGACTAACTGCAATAAGCAATGAATCAGAATCAATATGTTTATTTCTATATCTAAATTCAGAAGCATATTCTACTTTTACAGGCTTTTTTATAATAGACTCTAAAATGTAACTTCCAATTTGAGCTGCATGCCAAGATGTCCCACAAGCAGTAAAATAAATATATTTTTTGCTGATAATTTCTTGTGTCCAATCATATATGCCACCTAATTTAACTACATTATCATTATTAATTCTTCCTCTAATAGATTCTTTAATAGAGTTAGGTTGCTCAAAAATTTCTTTTAACATAAAATGTTTAAACTTACCTTTTTCAATTTGTTCTAAATCATATTCAATTTCTTTACTTTGCTTAACTATTTCATTATCATGATCAATATGTTTGATAGTATAAGAATCTTTATTAACCTCAATAATTTCTCCATCATCTAAAAAAAGTATATTTCTACTAAATTCAATAATTGCTGAAGGATCAGATGCAATAAACTGTTCTTTATCCCCTAATCCAAGAATAAGTGGACTACCATGTCTTGCAGCAATAAGCTTATCAGGTTCATCATTTTTCATAACTATAATACCATATGCACCAACAACTTCTTTTAATGCATTTTTTACAGTATTAAAAAAATCTAATTTTTGAGTTTTATAAATATATCCTATAAGCTGAATAAGAACTTCAGTATCAGTATCACTTTTAAACTTAATTCCTTTTTCAGTTAAAAAAGTTTTGATAGTATAATGATTTTCTATAATACCATTATGAATGATACTGAATGTTTCAGATATATCAGAATGAGGATGCGCATTTATAGCTGTTGGTTTACCATGAGTAGCCCAACGAGTATGCCCCATACCTATTGAACTGATGTGTTTAGAAGTAAGTATTTTTTTTTCTAAATTTGAAACTTTGCCTTTTATTTTAGTAGTTTTTATATGAGAATTTTCAATCGTAGAAATCCCTGCAGAATCATACCCTCTATATTCTAACCTTTTCAAGCCACTAATTATAACATTTTTAGCTTTCTTATGGCCTATGTAACCAACTATTCCACACATAAAATAAAAATCTCCTAATTTTTAACACTAATAATATAAATTCTATTTAGTATACATTGTAATATTTTTATAATTAAATTAGGTAAATTGATTCTTATCACATTAAAAAGGTTTTTAAAATGATTTTAGTAGTAGCCAGTGGATATTTTGATCCTCTTCATGTAGGACATATAGAGTATCTTGAATTAGCTAAAAAGCTAGGAGACAAACTAGTTGTTATAGTAAACAATGATTTTCAAGCTAATTTAAAAAAAGGTAGATCTTTTATGAATGAAAAGGATAGAATGAAAATTATTTTATCCTTAAAATGTGTAGATGAAGTTTTTTTGTCTATTGATAATGATAAAACTCAGTGTAAATCTCTTGAATTTTTAAAACCCAATATATTTGCTAATGGTGGTGATAGAAATAATGATGAAATTCCAGAATCAAATATTTGCAAAAAAATAAATATTCAAATAGTAGATGGCTTAGGAGAAAAAATTAGATCTTCATCTAATTTTACAGGAATAAAAAAAACTACTTAAATTATTTCTTATACACATCCCATGTTGTTTTTATTATAGTCTCTAAATCAGAATATTTATTTTTATAATTCAAAATATTATTTGAAGCTGCATAAACAGCAGCAGGATCTCCTGACCGCCTTTTAGAAATTGTATAATTGATTTTTTTGTTTGTACATCTAATAGCCTGATTAATCACATCCATCACTGAATGAGATTTACCTGTTGCTAAATTTGTAATAATTTGATTTTCATAATTAAGTTTTTCAACTGCTTTTATATGACCTACTGCTAAATCATTTACATGGATATAGTCTCTTAAACAGGTCCCATCTGGTGTTTTATAGTTATTTCCAAATACATATAATTCATTTCTTACACCAGAAACAACCTCCATAACAATAGGTATTAAATTTTGAGGATTATTTTCTTTCGATGTAATACGACCTTTTATATCATAACCAGCTGCATTAAAATATCTAAGACAAGCAACTTTTAAACTCTTAAGTTTACAATACCATAACAATTGATTTTCAATCACCATTTTAGTGTACCCATAATAATTAATTGGTTTCAATGGATGATTTTCATTTAAGGGTAAATATTTTGGTATACCATATACTGCAGCAGAAGAAGAAAAAATAAATTTTTCAACATTATGTTGAATACATGAATTAATTAGCATAATTGAATCTATTATATTATTTTTAGAATATTTTATTGGATTTTCCATTGATTCTCCCGCAGCTTTTAAGGCTGCTAAATGAATTACACAATCACTTTCTTTATATATTTTAGAATCTAATTTGGTATATGAACCTTGAATAAACTCTGCTCTTATATCAACATTTTCTATAAACCCTGTGCTTAAATCATCAACTACTATCACACTATAACCATTATCACATAACTCATATGTTACATGAGATCCAATGTAGCCAGCACCTCCTATTACTAAAATTTTCATTTTTTAAATAGTTGAACACCAATTTGGTGGTATTCAATTCCTCTTTTAGACATAGTATTCTTATTGAACTGATTTCTAGCATCAAATAATATTGGATTTTTTAATTTAGATTTAATTTCTTTAAAATCAGGGCTTCTAAACTCTAACCATTCTGTGATAAGAATCAGAGCATCACAACCATCTAAAATATCCATTTTATTTTTTCCATAGTTAATATCAATATTTTTAAAATAATGATGCCTAGCATTATCCATGGCTACAGGGTCATAAACAGAAACCTTCCCTCCAAACTTGATAATGTTTTTAATAAAATAAACACTCGGAGCCTCCCTCATATCATCTGTTTCAGGTTTAAAAGATAATCCCCATACAGCAAAGCATTTATCTTCTAATGAATTATTCTTATTTTTAAATCTATTTAAAAATTTATCAAAAAAAAGTTTTCTTTGCTCAACATTTACTTTATTTACAGCTTTCAAAATACTTGGAGAGTATCCCTGTTTTTCAGAAAAATTGACTATAGAATGAATATCTTTAGGAAAACAACTTCCACCATAACCTATCCCAGGATAAATAAATTCGTAACCAATTCTAGAATCTGAACCAATACCCAATCTTACTTTGTTAATATCTGCACCTACTATTTCTGATATATTAGATAGTTCATTTATAAAAGATATTTTTGTAGCTAACATCGCATTTGCAGCATATTTAGTTAATTCTGAACTCAAAATATCCATAAAAATTAATTTATCATGCTTGACAGAAAATGGTTTATACAATCTTTTTAAATTATCTTTTATTCTTATATTATCTAAACCTATCACAATACGATCAGGGTACATAAAATCATCTACAGCTTTGCCTTCTTTTAAAAACTCAGGATTATTACAAATATTAAATGTAATATTTTTATCTCTCTTCATTACATGCTTACTTATAATCTCTTTTACTTTATATGTAGTACCTACTGGAATAGTAGATTTTGTAACGACTATTTTTTTGTCTCCAATATGTTTTCCTATATCTTCTGCAGCACTATAGATATAATCAAGTTTTGAACTCCCATCTTTATTCATTGGTGTACCAACAGCAATAAAAATAATATCACTTTGAGAAATAGCATATTTTACATCAGATGAAAATGAAATACTTCTATTATCAAGACTTTTTCTGATAATTTTATTTAAACCAGGCTCAGCAATAGGAGAGATTCCTTTGTTTAAATTATTGATTTTTTCCTTATCAATATCTAAACAAATAACTTTATGCCCTACTGAAGAAAAACATACTCCAGTTACAAGCCCTACATATCCAGTTCCTATAATTGTAATCTTCATTTACTTCTAGCTCCTTTAAAAACAATGTTTGTGACAGCCAAATAAAAATATTTTAGATCTGTTACAAAAGGTTTCTTTAGTTTCTTTTCAAGATACTTCTCTTCACTTAATAATATTTCGTCAAAACTTTGTGGGAGGTCTGCATAATATGGAGGCAGAAGCCCCGGCTTAGTTTTAATACGTAAATCCTGTAATTTCTTTGGATATTTTTGAAAATAACTAGTACTTAAAGGCCTTACACCAACTAAGGTTAGCTCTCCTTTGAAAAAATTAATAAACATAGGCAATTCATCAAACCAAAATTTTCTGAAAAATTTACCCCATGTTGTAATACGAAAATCATTTAAAATTTTTCCGCTTTTGGCTAGCTTATTCTCTCTCATAATCAATTCTTGACAATATTCAGAATAAGGATGCATTGTACGTATTTTATATACATAAATCATTTTTCCTTGATATCCAATTCTTTTCATTTTAAATAGAACCCCATAAGAAGGTTTCATATTATATTCTGGCTCTTTATTTTTTTTCGATACTATATAAAATAGATTTTTATACTCAAAAAAATCTAATATCTCAAATCCACAGGATATTAATCGGCCTAACGCTTCTGCTTTTGATATAACTCTATTTTTACCTTTTGTTAGATTAAAATAAATCTGTTTAAAAATAGGAAGTTTAGGAATTACACGTTTATATGTAAAATCCAGCACACGAAAAATAGTCTTGAAACCTATAAAAACTTTATTTTGAATTCTAAATCTTCTCTGTTCTAATGTTTCAAGACATGATATGTATATATCACCTTGATTAAGCTGAGTATTAATTGATTTATGAAATTTATTTATTCTTCTAATATTATTTGTTTTTTCTAAATTAAAAACATAATCTAATGAATCAGCTTTTAACTGTCTTAAAACATCATTAACGTTACTTGAACATAAAATCGCACTATTTTGATCTAGCTGTACATGTTTCCTGATTTTTTCTAATAAAAAGTTATCTATGCTATTTTCCACAGATCTATTAACCTATACTATCTATTATGGAACTCATATTTTCTAATATATTCTCTCCAAATAAATTTTTATAAGGACCTTTTGGTTCAAATGATTCAATTAATTCAGCTAAATTATTCTCATCTTGTAAGTTAAAAAGTATATTCCATCCAGAATCAACAGTTTCTACCCATTCCGTCTCAGACCTAAGAGTGATGCATGGTTTTTTAAGCATATATGCTTCTTTTTGAATTCCTCCTGAATCTGTTATTACTTTATATGAATTTAATTGGAGCTGGACAAAGTTCATATACCCCATTGGATTAGTTAATATTATGTTTTTGGGTAATTTGATATTATTTTTTTCTATTATCTGTTTAGTCCTTGGATGAACAGGAAATACAACCAATTTAGATAGTTTTCTAATTTCTTCAAAAATCTTAGATAAAATCTGAGGCTTATCTACGTTGTAAGGACGATGAAGTGTTATTAAATAAAAATTATTTTCACTTAAATTGTACTGTTCTAATATTCTGGTGTCAATTATTTGTTGTTCTATATACTTTAAACTTTCAGCCATAATATCTCCAGTTAGATAAGATTTAGAAGCCAAATTCTCAGCTTTTAAGTTATCCATGGCTGTTTGAGTAGGAGCAAATAAATAGTCTGATGAATGATCTGCAATAATTCTATTTATTTCCTCTGGCATTTTTTTATTAAAACTTCTCAAACCAGCCTCTATATGAACTATAGGAATGTGCAATTTTGAACCTACAATAGCGCCAGCTAATGTGGAATTTGTATCTCCAAAAATGATGATTAGATCTGGCTTTTCTTTCATAATTACTGTTTCTAAATCAATAATCATTCTTCCAGTTTGACTGCCATGATTGCCTTGGTTAATATTAAGATTATAATCAGGCTCAGAAATTCCTAACTCAGAAAAAAATATTTTTGACATCCCTTTATCATAATGTTGTCCCGTATGAATGATAATTTCATCATGATTGTGTTTAATCTTATTTGATAAGGGAGCAAGTTTAATAAACTGTGGGCGAGCTCCTACTATAGATGCTATTTTCATATTAATGTTTTTTTCTATTTTTTCTAGTTTGCTTTGATGAAAACTTTTTTAGTGTATCATAAATAAATTCAGACACATCAACCATACTATCTAACATTTTATCTCTTTTTAAAATCCATTTATCTTTAAGAGTATCATCTTCAAGCAATTCTTGTATTCGACTTAATAGTTCCTCTTCATTATTAGGTAATATTCCATACGTTAATTTATATTTTTTTTCTAATTCTTCTAAGATACTTATTTTACCTACAAAATCACTAAATCGAATTGATGGAACTCCAAGTATACAACTTTCTACAGTCATACTTTGACTATCACTGATAAATAAATTAGCATAATGCATTGCATGATGAATCAAATTAGAGGGGAGATTAAGTTTATACTTATTATATTTTTCAGGAAGATCTCTTTCACATGATATATAAACTTTTCCATAAGAATTTAATTTGTCTATAATTTTATCTAAAATTTTATTATTAATTCCAGATATCCCTTTGTCATGATGAGCTGTTAACTTAACTACCCTAATCATAAAATACTTTTGGTTTGTATCAATATAATCTTGAATTAATTGTTTATTTGGAGAAAAATAATTGGAGTGCAGATAAGTTAATTTTTGTAGTCCAGAATAGCCAATTTTTTTATGATTATATGGGCTGATATCACAGACCTCTGGGCAAACAACCGCTGTAGCAAATCTAAAGCCAAAAAATGCTAATAATGGAACAACAGAACTGTCGTCATCACATAAAACAATTGCTGGGATATTAAAAAGTTTACCTAAATGGGTAATAACAATATCTGTGCCAGCCATAACATCAGGCTTAAATTTTCTGATAATTTTCCATACTTCAAATTCTCTGTTTAAAATAGACCAAATCAGAGATAATTTTGAGCTGCCTTTTTTCTTATTACTAACAAAAACATAATCAAATTTTGAGTTTTTCACTAAATCTATTACTATATTTCTTTTTCTAACAACAAATAATACTGAATGGTTTTCTTTTAATAATTTTTCAGCTATAATTGAAAAATTATGAAAATGTGCAGGATGGCCAATGTAAAATAAAAATTTCTTATTCATTATATTTAATTCCTCAAAATATTAACTGATCTCAAGAGTTTTATTATAAAGGTTTATTAATTTATTTGATATACTTACAGAATCTAAATGAAGATTCATAATTCTATCTCTACCATTTGTTTTCTTATGCTCTATTGAATATTCTATAGCCTTAGTAATCTTTCTAGAAAATTCTAAAGTTTCAAAAGACGATAAAAAACATCCATTTGTATTACCTAAGATCCATTCTACATCCCCTACTTTTGTAGATACAATAGGACAATTACAACTCATAGATTCTTTTATTACATTTGGGCTACCTTCCCATAAACTACTTAAAACGATAACATTAGCCGCATTTAAGTAATATGGAATATCTTGGTTTGCAATATTTTTTAAATAATGGATTTCAATATCATTGTTTATTAATTTAATACTATCTTTCAATAACTTAAAGTTTTTTTCTTTTCTGTTGGGGTCAGAAGCAAATAAAATATTTTTTTTATTATTTTTCCATCCTGTAAAATTTAAAGCTTCATTTTTATCTATTGGTTTAAACTTTTCTGTATCCACACCGTTTGGAATAACTCTATACTTATCTTTACCTAATTCATTTTTCATATCAATTGATTTTACTATTGTATTATTCCAGAAAAAAAACTCAAAAAATTTAATAATATATTTTAAATACCATTTTGCTTTTACATCACTTCCCATTAGAGATACAATTAATGGCCTACAACCAGAAAGAGTAGCTGCAAATCCTGACAATGAATAATGAGCATGAAAAATATCATATTTTTGTTTTTTTAAATGCTTTTTTAGAGTCAATATTGATTTAAAGTACCCAGAAATACCTTTACCTTCTATAGTAAAATAATCTATCTTGACATTTTGAGTTTTTAAGGATTCTCCTTGATTCTTAATTATAGGAGAAATGCCATTTTTTGTATTACGGCTAGAAATAAATAATATATTCATTTTGATGCTCCAAAAAAAAATTTTGTCATTATATCTCTACATCTTTCAATAAATTATTTTTATTAGTGTAAACATTGTACCATATACCCAAAATGGACCCTAAAAATAAGTATTTAATTGCATTAAATAATACCAAATGAAAACCTCCGCCTAAAGACAAAAATAATGATACTATAATAAATGCATAAAAAATAGAAGAACTATATTTAAAAAAAACTTTTTTATCATCCGTAGAATTAGATAAAATTTGATTTAAATAATGAGAATTACTAGAATATAACCTCATTTTTCTAATTAAATACAAGTGAATATATAAATACCAAAATAAACCTAAAAAACCAGCTCCATGAAGTAATTGATTATAATCTACATGAATCATTCTTTTTTTATCTATTGTCAAACCATAATTATTAACAGAATTAAATAATTCCTTTCCAAATAAGGATTCAGATATGGAAGAAAAACTCAAAGCTTGATTCCATACTAATATTGTTTCAACATACCTAGGCTCATAAGAGATCGTTCTTGTAAAAGTTTGTTCTCTTGCTTGAAATTGTTGTTCTATAATATTACTATACATTGTAAATGTTACAATTAAAAAAAATAGCATTAAAATAATATATTTGGAAGTTTTAATTAGATCTCTATTTAAAAATAAAATTACCATATAACCTGTTGGAATTGCTAATATGGAAACTCTTTTAAAGGAAATTAAGACCGTTACTATAGCTATAATCAATAAAATTATATATAGTTTTTTTTGTCTTTTCCTTCTTATAAAAGGAATAATTATAGGGGCCGCTACAGATAAAAATGCTACAGAATTTAAACCGTTTGTAAAAATATTACCAGTATGCCAAACAGTCTCATCATTTTCAAGAAAATACCCCTTGAATGAAGATTCTAAGAAGAAATTTGAAATAACTAGATTTAATAAATAAAATATTAAAAATAAAAAGGATATCTTACTGATTATAATAAACCCTTTAAAATTATTAAAATATTTAAAAGCAACAGGGAAAACAGACATTGCAATAAATAAAGTTGCATATTGATTAATTGAAGTTAATATGTTTGATGACATTAAAACTTTAACTAATAAATATAATAAGAAAACAATAATTGGGAAATTTTGTTTTGAAATACCTGTTTTGAAATACATAAAAATAAAATATAGAACCCAAAAACTACCAAATAAATATGATACCAATCCATTTTTATCAAACATATAACCAGAAAAACTTTCAAATATAAAATAAATTGGAATAAAAATAATAGATCCCTTAGGAATAGAATGAGTCTGAAAGTTATTAAAATTCATTTTTAAAATATATACCTAATTAATAAATATTATGAAGTTATTTTTCTATAAAAGTAAAAAACACCAATTCCCATCATTGCCCTTCCAATTAAAACGCTAGCTGCTGCACCAAACTCTTGAAAATAATAAATCAGAGCCCATGATAATATAAAACCCATACTTGATGCAAATATTGTATTTTTCATTAATAATTTCTCTTTATTTTTATGAATTAATCCATTTGTTCCAAAACAATCATAAAGTGCAATAAAAAATAATCCTGTTGACATTATATAAAGTAAATTAATACCATCTTTGAATTCTGCTGGATATAAAACATTAAAAATTGCTTTTGAAGATAATACTAGTAAAATTAACATAAATATAGAAGTTAAAATTATAGTTCTACTAAAAATTTTAAATGAGTCATAAGAGTGTGATAGATGTGGGAAAAATGCCTTAGATAATGCTTTTATCAATAATGTACATACATTTACTACTCTTTCTGCAGCTGAATATAATCCAACACTTGTTAAAGGAGCAAAAACACCTAATATAATAACAGCACTATGTTTGTATATATAAGGGAAAAACTGATTTACAAAAATATATTTACCATCATTTAGAGTATTTTTAATATCATTAATAGTTACTTTTACAAAACGCACATTATATTGTTTGAATATAATGATCATAGAAATAATACCAATTAAAAATGTTGATATCCCTAATAACATAGGTATATATATGTAATCTGACTCAGTTTTAATAAAGGTAAAAATACTAATTAAATATAAAATTTGAATAAATACATTTAAAATGGTAATAAACTTCATTTTTTCAATACCATGAAAAAACCACTGTGGATAAATCAAGTTATTTATAACAACAAAAAAAGAAAATATATAAACAATATAATTTGATTGAAATATTGGAACTGAAAAAATTATTAATAAAAAAAGAATAGTAGAAAAACATAAAAGTACTAATTTAGAAAAAAATACTTTAGTAAAAATGAAATTAACTTTTTGTAAATCATCCTTGTTTTTAGCTATATCTTTAACAGCACTTAAATGAAATCCATAGTCTACAAATATAATAAAAAAATTACATAAAGATGCTGCAAAAGCAATCATTCCAAACTTCTCTAATCCTATTATCCTTGCGATATAAGGAATTGTAATTAATTTGAATCCGTAAACAGCTATCTGTAAAATAGAAAGAGAAAAAAAATTTTCAATAATTTTTTCTAGCTTATTTTTTTTAACTAGATTGTATATTTTGTTCAATACTTTTTATTCTTTTAAGAATAATTTTAATACTAGCTCATATTATAATAATCTTGGTACCAATTAATAAATTGTCTAATTCCATGCTTAATTGTAGTTGTAGGTCTAAACGAAATAAACTGCTCTAAAGAGCTTGAATCTGCTTCTGATTTAACAACATCTCCAAGTTGTTTAGGTAAAAAATTTATATTTGCTTTGATATCTAATTCTTTTTCAATTGCTTCGATGTAGTTCATTAATTTTACAGAATTTTCACCACCAATATTAAATATATTATATGAACCAGTTTTAGTATCTTTTGAAACTTTTTTGTATAGTCTAGTAATACTTTCAATAATATCATCAACATACGTAAAACTTCTAGAATGATTTCCATTATTATACACATTAATTTTTTTATTTTCAATCATATTTTTTGTAAACAAAAATAGAGCCATATCAGGTCTACCCCAGGGGCCATAAACTGTAAAAAATCTAAGTCCAATAGTATTAATATTAAAAAGATGTGAATAGCTATACGCCATTAACTCATTAGATTTTTTTGAAGCACCATATAATGAAGTTGGTGACTCAGTTTTATCTGATTCTTTTGATGGGAAAGTTGAATTATTACCATAGACAGAACTTGATGATGCATAAATTAGATTGTTAATATCAAATTGCTTGCAAAATTCTAACATATTCGAAAAACCCTGAATATTTGTTTGAATATATTCTCTAGGATTTTCTATAGAATACCTTACCCCAGCTTGAGCCGCCAAATTAATAACACTAGAAATTTTATAACCATCATTAATAGACATTAAACGATCAATGTTTGTTATGTCAATTTTATTAAAAATAAAATTATTAGGATATTTTTCAGATAATATCTTTAGTCTATTTTTCTTTAAATTAATGTCATAATAAGCGTTTAGATTATCTATCCCTAAGACGTTAAATCCCTCTTTACATAATCTACACGATAAGTGAAAGCCAATAAAACCAGCTGCCCCTGTAATTAATATGTAATCTTTTTTCAATTTATTTCTGTCACTTTATTATTTTTAAATTTATATTTTTTACACTTACTCAGACCTGAATTATTGAATGTAAGTTTATTACCTTTTTTATCAACCCAACCGATAATTCTTCCAGGATTACCAACTACCAAAGCAAAATCAGGAACATCTTTAGTTATAACAGCACCAGAACCAATAAGAGCATATTGACCTATCTCAACTCCACAAACAATTGTTGCATTCGCTCCAATAGATGCAGATTTCCTCACTAAAGTTTTAGAATAAAATCCACTACCTCTTTGAGGAAATTCAGATCTAGGTATTTTTATATTTGTAAATACCATAGATGGACCACAAAAAACATAATCTTCTAATTCTACACCTTCGTATACAGAAACATTATTTTGAATTTTAACACTATTTCCAATTTTAACATTATTTCCAATATTAACATTTTGCCCTATAGAACAACCATCTCCTATGATAGTACCAGATTGGATATGAGAAAAATGCCATATTTTTGTTTGATTTCCAACTTTAACATTATCATCTATATAACTGGAATCATGGCAAAAAAACTTATCACTCATTATCTACTCCTTTTTGTAATAAAGAATTAGTAGCTTTCTCTAAGATTTGAATAACTTCAAGAGCATTGTCTCCATTAGATATATCTACTTTAGTTCCATCTAAATGTTCTATAAAATACTTCAATTCTAATTCTAAAGGTGGATATTTGTCAAATTCTATAATATCTATATCACCATCTTCTTTAATTGGATTATTATTACTCATTACATATCTTTTTTTATAAAATTTTATTAATTTATCTTCACTTGAATCCTCATAACTTAACATACCATTTGAGCCTATAACTACTAACCTATGTTCTTTAAATGGATGTAACCAGCTAACATATATATGGCATTTAAGATTATTTGGATATTCTAAAAATGTCATTGTCGTATCATGAACATTTTTTTGAATAAAAGCTCCTCCATTAGATACTATATCTATAGGAAAAGAATTTGAAAAATACTGGATTATAGATATGTCATGAGGAGCAAAGCTCCAGAAAACATTCTCCTCACTTCTTATATTTCCCAAATTTAAACGATTGCTATATATATATTGCAAATCACCAATCTGATTTTGATCAATTAGTTCTTTAATTTTATTAATTGCTGGATGGAATAATAGCAGATGTCCTACCATTAAATTTACATTATGTTTATTAGCTAAATTATTTAAATCTTGAGCTTCTTTAATGTTTGTTGTTATTGGTTTTTCAATAAGAACATGATGATTTGATTCTATAATTTTTTTACCTAAAGCATAATGAGTTTCAACTGGTGTTGCTACTACAAATCCATCAAAACTAAACTTTAGAGCCTCTTCTATATCTGTAAAAAATTTTATATTTGGATATTGTTTTTTATAATAATTAATTGCATCTATATTCTGTTCTACCAATCCACCTAAAGAGCCTAGTTTTTCCAATGTTTTAAGATGGTTTTTTCCCCAACGGCCCCCACCAACGACACAGACTTTTTTATTCATGATTAAAATACTCTTTTATGCTATTAGTAATTTGGTTTATATCATTATCTTCTAGGTATGGATGCATAGGTATACTAAAAATCCTGTCTGATATTTTTGCTGAAACTGGAAATTTAGAACATATATTATCTCTGTAAATTTCTAAATCAGAAAATAATTTTTTGTAATATATAGCTGTTGGAATACCTTTATTCTTTAAATACTGCATCAATCTATCTCTTTCATCAGAGCTTTTAGCTAACAGAGAATATTGAGCCCATGACGAAATATTTTCTTCAGATACATATGGAGTAATTAAATGTTCATTTAATTTTTGATTATAAGAATCAGCTATTTTATTTCTTTGTATAAGTTCATCATCAAAAATATTAAGCTTATTCAAAAGCACAGATGCCTGTATTGTATCTAATCTACTATTTAAACCAACCCTAATATTATCATATTTATCTTTACCTTTCCCATGGACTCTAATAGATCTACATAAATCTGCTAATTTTTTATCATTAGTAAAAATTGCGCCCCCATCTCCATAACATCCAAGTGGTTTTGCTGGAAAAAATGATGTTGCAGATACATCTCCAAATGAACATGATTTTTTATCTTTAAAAGTTGCTCCAAATGACTGAGCTGCATCCTCAATAAGAATTAAATTATATTTTTTTGCTATCTCTTGTATTTTCTGATAATCAGCTAATTGACCAAATAAATCTACAGCTATAATTGCTTTAGGTATTAGTTTCCCATCGTTTAATGTTTGTAAAATTTGCTGTTCAAGAAGACTCGGGTCAATATTAAATGTTTGATTATCAATATCTACAAATATAGGAGCAGCACCAACGAGTGAAATTACTTCTGTTGTAGCAAAATACGAAAAATTGGTTGTAAAGACTGCATCACCAGCTCCAATCTGATAGGCCATCAATGGAATCAATAGTGCATCAGTTCCTGAAGCACAAGTAATACATTCTGTTACGCCAACATATCTTGATAAACGTTTCTCTAGTTTAGAAACATTCTCCCCAAGAATATAATCGCCTTTTTCAAGATTATTTAATATATCCTTATTGACTTGAGTTTTTATTCTACTATATTGTTTATTAAGATCTATAAATTTCATTTTATAAAGATAAATATTTTTTATTATCAAATATATTCCTTACATCAAAAACCACAGTATTTTTATTCTTACAATATATGTCTATGTCTAGATTAATAAATTCATGATGTGCTACAGCAATAATTATAAAATTGTATTTTTTTTTCTTCACTTTAGAAAATTCAATTAAGCTTACATTGTAATGCTCCTTTACTTCATCCTTAGAAGCATATGGATCATAAAAATCAATATCATAGTTATTCTTACGTAATTCTTTATGAACATCAAATACCTTACTATTTCTAATATCAGGGCAATCCTCCTTAAATGTAGCTCCTAGAATTAGTCCTTTAACATTATTTTTTTCTTTTAATCTTTTTGAAATTCTTTTTGATATTTCTTTTGACATTGAATTGTTAAGCTTTCTTCCAGAAAGTATAATTTTAGAATCATAACCTATTTGTTTTGCCTTATAAGTTAAGTAAAAAGGATCTACACCAATGCAATGCCCACCAACTAATCCTGGCTTGAATGGTAAAAAATTCCACTTTGTTTCTGCAGCTTTTAATACTTGATAAGTATCAATATTCATTTTATTAAATAATATTGATAATTCGTTTACAAAGGCTATATTGATATCTCTTTGACAATTTTCAATAATCTTAGCAGCTTCAGCAACTTTAATACTTTCAGCTTTATGAGTTCCTGCTTTAATAATAGTTTTATATAACCTATCAATTTTATCAGCAATTTTTGGGGTAGAACCACTTGTAATTTTCAATATATTAGTTACTGTTCTTTTTTTATCTCCAGGGTTAATCCTTTCAGGGCTATACCCACAAAAAAAGTCTTTGTTATATTTTAATTTTGATTCCTTTTCTAAAATTGGCACACAATCTTCTTCTGTACATCCAGGATAAACAGTCGATTCATAAATTACAACATCACCTTTATTAAGCTGAGAACCAACCATTTTAGAAACTGAAAATAAAATTGACAAATCTGGCTTATTACGATTATCTATTGGAGTTGGCACTGCTATTATGTAAATATTTGATTTGGATATATCTTTTATGTTAGATGAAAATTTTAATTTAATAGATGAAGATAATTTTCTTTTAGATACCTCAGCTGTATTATCAAAACCTATTTTAAGATCTTTAATACGATTCTTATTAACATCAAAACCAACAGTGTTATACTGCTTACCAAATTCAACTGCTAATGGCAACCCTACATAACCAAGCCCTATAATAGATATATTTGTACCCATAACACCCTCTTAGTAAATATATTTTAAACCATTACTTAAAACAAATTTAATAATTTAAATGGATATTAACTAGAATTCCTTATCCTTATCAGAAATTTTTATACACTCTAAATCTAGTTTCCATTTTATATTAATTTTTGGATCATTAAAAGCAATTACTTTTTCAAATTCTTTATTATAAAAGCTGTCTACTTTATAATTAACAATTGCCTTTTTACTTAAAACTAAAAAACCATGCGCAAAACCTTTTGGAATAAATAATTGTTTTTTGTTTTTGCCATTTAAAATAACAGAAACATACTTCAAGTAGTTAGGAGAGTTTTCTCTAATATCAACTGCCACATCTTGAATTTCACCTTTAATGACTCTAATTAATTTAGATTGCTCAAATGGGGCCTGTTGAAAATGCAACCCTCTTAATACCCCAAATGATGAATCAGACTCATTATCTTGTACAAATTTAATTTTACCTACTTCATTATTAAATTCTTCTTGGTTGAAAGATTCGATAAAATAACCTCTTTTATCAAAATGAACCTTTGGTTCAATGATTTTAACATCACTAATTTCAGTATTAATAATTTTTATCACTTTAATAAATTCATCAAATAATTACCGTATTCATTATTATATTTTTTTGAACATTTTAATAATTCATCATCATTAATATATCCATACTTGTAAGCAATTTCCTCTACACAAGAAATTTTTAAACCTTGTCTTTTTTCTATTGTTCTAATAAAATTTGATGCTTCAAGCAACGAATCAAAGGTTCCTGTATCTAGCCAAGCAAACCCCCTGCTCATCATTTGGCCTTCTAATCTTTTTTGAGATAAATACTTATTGTTAATAGATGTAATTTCAAGCTCACCTCGTTTAGATGGATTAACTTCTTTAGCTATACTAACAACATCATTTTTATAAAAATATAGCCCAACTACTGCATGATTTGATTTTGGGTTTTCAGGTTTTTCTTCTATAGAAATCACTTTTCCATCAGCACTAAAATCTACTACTCCATATCTCTTAGGATCTTTGACATTATAACCAAATATTATAGAATTATTTCCTGTTTTAACTTTCATTACTGTATCTTTAAGCAATTGAGGCAAGCCTGTACCGTAAAAAATATTATCCCCTAATATCAAACAAACATCATCATTCCCAATAAATTCTTCTCCAATAATAAAAGCTTCAGCTAAACCCTTTGGTTGAGGCTGTATTTTGTAACATAAATTAAGCCCAATATCTTTACCGTCACCAAGTAATGTTTTATATTTAGGAATATCTTCAGATGTAGATATAATCAAAATATCTCTTATACCTGATAACATCAACGTCGATAAAGGATAAAATATCATAGGCTTATTATATATAGGTAATAATTGCTTTGAAATTGCTTTTGTTGCCGGATATAATCTAGTTCCTGAACCTCCAGCTAAAATAATCCCTTTCATTTAAATATTTCCTAACCTTTCTTGATTATATTTTTCTAACCTAATTTTATTAATCCAATCTAAGTTAGACAAATACCAATTAATTGTTTTTTTAAGGCCTGTTTTTAAGTTTTCTTTTGGATAAAAATTTAATGTTGATTCTATTTTAGATGAATCAATAGCATACCTAAAATCATGACCTGGCCTATCCTTAACAAAAGTGATTAAAGAACGATAACTATCCAACTTATCTGATGGATTTAATTTGTCTAATATTAAACAAATATTATTCACAATATCTATATTACTCATTTCTTGATTACCACCAATATTATATGTTTCACCTAATTTACCATATTTTAAAACTTTATAAACTGCTTTACAATGATCATCAACAAATATCCAATCTCTAACATTATCACCTTTTCCATATATAGGTAATTTTTTATGTTCTAAACAATTTGTTATCATTAAAGGTATTAATTTTTCAGGAAATTGATAAGGCCCATAATTATTAGAACAGTTAGTAATCAAAATAGGAAGTCCAAAAGTATGGTGCCATGCTTTAACTAAATGGTCCGATGAAGCTTTAGAAGCTGAATATGGTGAAGTAGGATTATATGGAGTTGTTTCTTTGAACTTACCCATTAAACCTAAACTACCATACACTTCATCTGTTGAAATATGTAAGAATTTAAAATTTTTTATTTTATCTTTATTTAAATTGTTAAAATAACTGAATGCTGATTTAAGTAATACAAATGTTCCTACAATATTTGTGTTAATAAAGTCTTGTGGTCCATCAATAGAACGATCTACATGTGACTCAGCTGCAAAATTAATTATTGCGTCAGGCTTAAAGTCGTAAATTGTTTTGGTGACCAAATTTTGATCTTTTATATCCCCTTTTATAAAAGAATAATTTTTATGATTTTTTATTGAATTGAGATTATTTATATTGCCAGCGTAGGTTAATTTATCATAATTTAAAATAATATGTTTATCAATGTAATTTAAAATAAAATTACTACCAATAAATCCAGCGCCTCCAGCAACTAATATCTTCATTTTATTTTTGAAATTTTAGTTTATCTCTTTGCGGTTTTTCGATATCAAGTATTTGCTTTTTTTTATAATTTAAAGCTTGATATGTAGCTTCTAAATCTCGAGTTAATTTGGAAAATCCAGAAGGTTCTAATGAAGCTGCATGATCTGTACCTTGCCATGTTCTATCTTTAGTAAAATGTCTTTCAATCCAAGAAATACCTAAAGTATAAGCTGCAATATCTATTGAGATTCCTAAATGATGTCCTGAAAAACCTATATCTTTAACTCTGTTTTTGAAATTTTCTTTTATTTTTAAAATCTCAAGTAAACATACATCTTCAAAAGGAACTGGATACCCTGAAGTACAGCTATATATAACAAGTCTATTTTTAGCTTGTTTTTTTTGTTCAAAAAAACGTACTAACTTCTCTTGCTCTTCATAAGTTGTCATCCCAAATGAAACATGAACATCACCAACATATTCATCACGTAACACTTTAAGCATTTCATAATGAGTATTAGAAGCAGAAGGAACTTTAATTAATTTAGGATTAAGATCTACAATTTCTTTTGCTGATGTAACATCCCAAACAGATGTAGAATACAAAATGTCTTCTGAATTACAATGTTGCATCAATTCTTGATGTTGTTCTTTTGAAAATTCTAAGAACTCTCTATGCTCTCCATAAGTTTTTCCATATGAATTAATTGGATTAGGGTGTGGAGCATCGTACTGTTTTTTTTGCAATAATTCTTTTGAGTGCCTTTTTTGGAATTTAGCTACATTAGCACCAGTTTTTTTTGCTAATGTAATTAAATCTTTCGCTATGCCTAAGTCGCCTTTATGATTACAACCAATTTCTGCTATAACATTACATGGATTATACATTATGCTTTATCCTCTGTTCCATAATAATATTGATAATATTGGTAATAATAACCTCCTCCATAAGTATTGGATTCATCAACTCCATTAAATATAATTCCATCAATATTCTGATTCATATTAGACACGTTAACCAATGAGCGCTCTAAAGCTCCTTTTTGAGTTACAGATGCTCTGATAACTAATAAAAATTTATCTACAAATTTAGTTACTATAAATGCATCTGTTACAGCTATTAGTGGAGGGGAATCAAATAATATAATATCAAATTCTTTTTTAGTTTGTTCTATAAAAATCTTCATTTGATCAGAAGCTAACAATTCAGAAGGATTAGGAGGCACCACACCGCTTGATATAATTTTTAGATTATCAACTCCACTATCATATATCAAATCATTAATATTTTCTTCAGAACTACTTAAGAAATTTGTTAAACCTTTTTTGCTTTTATCATTTTTAAACATTCTATGTAGAACTGGTTTTCTAAGATCAACATCTACTAAAAGAGTTTTTCGTCCCATATTAGCATAAGTAATAGCTAAATTAGCTATCGTAGTTGTTTTTCCCTCTCCAGGACCAGGGCTACTT
Organism: Fidelibacterota bacterium; assembly: GCA_014239355.1. The sequence continues at coordinate 11,620 of JAAZYZ010000015.1, read as the reverse complement.
ATCAATATTATCTTACCATTATTATTTTGTCTATCATACATCAAGCTTGTTCTAAGTGACCTATATGCCTCAGAAATTGGAGATTTTGGATCTTCGTGTGTTAATAATCTTCTTTCAATTTTTTCTGGACTAAAACTTGGTTTATAACCTTTCTTCTTTTTCTTTTTAGATTCTGTTTTTCCTATAGCTGGGATAATAGTTAATATAGCTAATCCTCTTCTTTCAATTTCATCTATACTTTTGATTGTAGAATCAAAAAATTCATAAGAAAAAATAAATATAATACCTAAGCTAATACCAAAGAAAATAGCTAAAGCAAAAATTAATTTTGTATTTGGTGAATTCTTATTAAAATTAGCTTTTGCTGAATCAACTATTCGGATTTTACCTAATTGAGAGGCTTCATTTATTTTAACTTCTTCAAGTTTTTGTTTCATTAAACTATAAGTTTCATCTAATATTACTTTATCTCTTTGAAAACGACTATACTTTAAATACTTTTTAGGTAACAAAGATAATTGAGATTCATATTTTAAAACTAAATTTTTGAATTCTAATAATTTTGAATTATACCCTGATATAAATGCATCAAAATTAATAACAGAATCCATAATAGCTTGTCTATATTCAATAGGATTAGCAACTGAAATACCTTGTTTTACATATTTTTTAGTCTCAATATTTAAAACTTTTTTAAGATTTGTAATTTTCTTATTTAAATCAATAACAGCAGGATGAGAGTCTCCTTCTTTAGATTTTGTTGAAATATATTCAGCTTCTAAAGATGATAATTCTTGCCTTATAGAATACAATTGAGCATCTAAAGTATTTGTTACTCTTTTCGTGAACTCTTTTTCATCTTGATTTAATTGATTTACAAAATATCTTTTTCGCTCTAGTAAGATATTCTTTTTTGCTTCAGTATTATAATAATCAGATTCTACGGTAGTTAATTGATTTAAAAGTAATTCTGAATTATTATCTAAACCATAAATGTGCTCTTCTTCTTGAAATTCTCTAAGCTCTTGTTCAATTTTGTTTAATTCATCCTTCTTAAGATCTAATTGCTCTAATAAAAAATATTTTAAATGGTTCATTTCACCAGAAGCCCATTCTTGATCTCTTTTTTGGTAAACTTGAATAATTGTATTTACAATCAAGGCTGCCTCTCTAGGATTATTAGATGAATATGAAACTTTTAAAACATCTGTATAGTCTAGATTAGAAATTGAAATATTATTTCTTAACCTACTTGTAAAAATATTAAATAAACTATCATTAAAAACTTTATCAATATCAGGTATTATTTGACTATTCCAATCTAGGAATAAAAAACTTCTAAAAGTTTTTCGTAAAAATTTATCTTCATATTCTCTAGTATTAAATAAATGAAGATTATTTTTAAATGATGAATTCAATAAGGATTTGATAGTTCTTTCACTAGTTGTTCTAGATTTTAAAACTTCAATTTCATTTTGTAGATAATTTTTATCAGCTGATAAACCCATATCAAATATTGAAGAAACTGTCGAATTTTGATCATCTATAATAATTGAACCAGAAGTTTTATATACAGGCCTAACCGTTAATAAATAAATAAATGCTAATAATATAGAAAAAACTAAAAATAATATAACTTTTTTAATGTTTTTTCTAATAATAAAGAATATTTCCTTAATTGAAATCTCTTCTTTTTCAAAATCTTTATTCTGTAACATATTTTAATTTATTAGTTATTAATAGTTAAAATTAGGTTAGTAAGTTGAAGAATCGTATTAATAAAGCTAGATCTCAAAAGAATATAGTTAGCTATTGTTTGATTAACATATATAGTATCATATGGTTTCAACTTTATAGAAAGAGCATCGTTTTTATCTAACATATTTGATAGATTAATTTTTGTAGAAGAACCATCTTCAGAAAAAATAGAAATATTAGATAGATTAGCACCTTTTAAAGGCCCTCCAGCCATAGATAAACAGGTTAATATATCTATCTAATCATAAACTAGGTAAATTCCTGGTTTGCTAACATGTCCCCATATATTTATACTCATTCTTGGAACTCCATCTTCTCCAGTAATATAATCTTCACCTGTCAATTGAATATTATTTTTTGAAAGATTTTGATTGTAAGTAATTTGTGGAATCACAAAAGAGCTCGCACAGATTATAATAATCAATAAATATATATTTTTATATTTTTTCATTAAAGTAATTTATGAAATGAAACCATTTAACTCAAAGAAGTTTTAATGATTTAAAAATTTTTTTAAAAATGAACTAAAAAAACTTAAAAATGATAAATTTTGAGCTTCACTATTAACAGTATAACTAATACAGTCTTGATTATTAAAAATTTGATTTGGATTATTTTTAATTATATTCATAGACTCTTTTCCAATAATTTTTTCTATTTCTAATAATGTATATTTCAAACAAAAATTTCTATTTTTATCATTATGAGCATCAGAGCCAATTAAATGGCAAAATCCATTCTTTAATAAATCTATTGAAGTATCTTGGGTTACTTTTCCAAAACCTCCTAGAATACTAGAACAATCAATTTGAATAAGATAACCTCTTTCTATCCATTTTTTAGCTAATAAAATATCAGATTGTATACCTCTATATCTTTCTGGATGTGCTATAATTGGCGTAATTCCTTTCAACTGTAATTTAAATAATTCATCTTCATAACCTTTTGGAAAATGAAGTCTTTGAAACTCAATTAACATGTATTTACCATTTCCAAATGTTGTAATTGGGTTATCTAAAATTTCAGTTAAATTAAACTGAAAAAAAACTTCTGAGGCAGGATGAATGTTAATATTAATATCATTTAATTTAGCAATTTCTTGCATTTTTTTAATTTCATCAACAACAAAATCATAGGATGTATTTTTTTTATCCATTTTAGGATGCTGAAAATGAACGGTATTTATAATGTCAGTAATGCCTTGAGATTTGGCTTCTTTAAGCATATTAAGAGACATCTCAACTGATTTAGAACCATCGTCTAAATTAGGTATAATATGATTATGAAAATCAATCATAAATGAATTTAAGTTATAATATTAAGAACTAACAATAAAAAAAGGATTTAAAATATTTTCTTTATTATAATGCAACCGAGCATTTGTTTTATATTCAAGAACAGACCCACCAGCCTCTTCAACAATGCATTGTGCCGCCGCAATATCCCATTCAGATGTTGGTCCCAATCTTGGATAGATGTCAGCTTTACCATCAGCAATACAACATAACTTTAAAGAACTACCCATTCTCATTAATTGATACGAATCATATTGGCTTATAAATTGAGTAACTTTTTCGTTTAGATGTGAACGACTTACAACAATTCTTTTATTATTATCATTTTCAACAACTTGAATTTTTTGTTCTTCATTTTTATCTTTTGATTTCCAAGAACCTAAACCTTCAAAACCCCAAAATAACTCTTTTTTATATGGAGCATAAACAGAACCAAAAATTGGGTAATTATCTTTAATAAGAGCAATATTTACTGTAAACTCTCCATTTCGCTTAATGAATTCTTTTGTCCCATCCAAAGGGTCAATAAGCCAAAAATTAGTCCATTTTTTCCTTTCAGAATATGGAATATTCCTACCTTCTTCAGAGAGTATAGGTATATCTGGAAAAAGAGATTTTAAACCTGACTCTATAACTATATGAGATTTTTTATCAGCCATTGTTAGAGGAGAGTTGTCAGATTTTATTTCTACTTCAAATGCAGTCTTATAGATATCAAGAATAGCTTGCCCTGCATTATAAGCAATATTATTAATATTTGATATATCATCTTTTGATAGCATTTTTATTTTATTAAATCAGTATTTTTAAGATAAGCCATAATATTAGTAACTGCATCAGTAACAGAAATACCATCGGTATCAATCACTAAGTCTGCATCTTTTGGCACTTCATAAGGATCATCCACCCCTGTAAGACCTTTAATAAGCCCCTCTTTTGCTTTTTTATACAAACCTTTTGTATCTCGCTTTTCGCATACCTCTAAAGAAGTAGATACGTGCACTAAAATATATTCACCATGCTGTGAAATAATTTCTTTAACATAATTTCTTGATTCTTCATATGGAGCAATTGGAGCACAAATAGCCGCGCCTCTATTTTTAGTAATTTCACTTGCAACATAACCTATTCTTCTAATATTTAAGTTTCTATGTTCTTTGGAAAAACCAAGCTCACTTGATAAATGGGTCCTTACAATATCTCCATCAAGTAAGGTGACTGGTCTCGAACCAATTTCCATCAATTTTGAATATAAACTTTTAGCAATAGTAGATTTTCCAGAACCAGATAATCCTGTAAAAAATATTGTAAAACCTCTGTTAAGTTTTGGAGGATAAGTTTTTCTAAGTTCATCTGTTATATCAGGATAAGTAAACCATTCAGGAATATCTTCTCCAGAATTTAATTTTTCTCTAAGGTGAGTTCCAGAAATAAACATAATATCATCCTTATTGATATTTGGATCATCAAGAGAAACATATTTTTCTTGAACTTTATGATATCCAACCATCTTAAACATAACCATCTTAATATCAAGTTCATTCTCAAATTTTTGCACTAATTCCTGAGCTTTATAAGGACCATAAAAAGGTTTGCCATCTTTATCATTTCCTGGACCTGCATGATCTCTCCCTATAATAAAATGCGTACACCCATAATTTTTTCTAATAATCGCATGCCATAGTGCTTCTCGTGGACCTGCCATCCTCATTGATAATGGTAATAACCCTAAAACTGTACTATCCTTTGGAAATTTTTGTATTATTTTTTGATAACATCTAACTCTAGTAAAATAGTCTACATCACCTTGTTTAGTCATACCTACCACGGGATGCAGCAAAGCATGACCACCAACTTCTTCTGCGGCTCTTTGCATAATTTCTTTATGAGCTCTATGCATAGGGTTTCTAGTTTGAAAAGCAACTATTTTATCCCATCCCTTATTTTCAAAATACGTTCTGGTTTCAACAGGGTCTAATCTTATATCTAAAAAATCATGATGATGAGGACGTTCTATACCTATAACTTTTCCACCTAAACAAACATCTCCTCCATTTTCAAATATATACCTTACTCCTGTATGAGTTATATCCGTAGTCCCATACACTTTTTGAGCTTCTAAAGATTTGTCATAATCCCATTTATCACTTATTTGAATTATAGCTATCAAATAACCTTCTTTATCTCTTAAAGCTAATTTATCTTTAATTTGAACTTTATCTGCCAAATCTGATTTAACATCAAGTATAATTGGCATAGGCCAGATATTGCCATCCAATAATCTGTTTTTTTCTAATACAGAATTATAGCATTCTTGATTCATGAAACCATCAAGTGGTGAAAATGCACCATTTAGAATAAGCTCTAAATCACAAAGCTGCCTATCGGTCAGTGTATGAGATATGTAATTAACTGCATTATTTTTATATTGTTGTGATTCATTTTGATCACAATAGCAGTTTATAAGATTGCCACCATGTGGCTTAATTAAATTATTTGACATTATTAAACCTTATTTAATCTTTAAGAATTTTTTAATCTTTCTCTGAAAGCTGTAGAAGACCAATCGTGATCTCTTTTATGGAAATAGAGTGCGCCTTTAATATCATGACCTGTAAAATTTTTACCTTCCCAATCAGAACCAAGAATTCTAACATCCCATTTGTTATTACTCAACCAATCATATAAGTCTTGTTCGGTATCATAAATAAAAACTTCATCAACAAATTTAATAGCCTTTATCATGATAAGACGCTCTTCTAAAGTTTGAATCGGACTGTTCTTGGGTTTACCTGAAATTTTTGAATATTCATCATTAACACCTTTTCTGTCAATAGTAGGATCAGATTGAATACCTATAATGAGGTGATCACAGACTGTTTTACAATCCTGAAGCATTAGTATATGACCTGGATGAAGTAAATCAAAAGTACTAAAAGTAACACCTATTTTTTTCATTTTTAAATTCTCAATTTTTAGTGGCGGTGCAGGGACTCGAACCCCGGACACCCGGATTATGATTCCGGTGCTCTAACCAACTGAGCTACACCGCCTACTATTAATTTTCAATTAAATTATAAATTAATCTTACAGCAACACCTGTCGCTCCAACCTTAGGTTGATAAGAAGGTTCTTTTGGACCCCAAGCTGTACCTGCAATATCAAGATGGCACCATGGAGTATCGCCTACAAATTCTTTTAAAAATGCTCCCGCAGTAATTGTACCAGCTCCAGCCTTTCCTAAATTTTGAATATCAGCGTATTTACCTTGAATATCTTTAGAATATTCAGGCCATAAAGGTAATTCCCATACCTTTTCACCTGTAGCTTGACTTGATTTTTTAATTCTACTGATTAGTTTATCATCATTACCCATTAAACCACTTGCCCTATGACCTAATGCCACCAATACAGCTCCAGTTAATGTTGCAAAATCAATCATGTATTCTGGTTTATAATTTTTATTCACATATGATAACACATCAGCAAGTACTAATCGTCCTTCTGCATCAGTATTTAATACTTCAATTGTTTTACCATTGTATGCAGTCACAATATCACCAGGTCTTTGTGCATCACTTCCAGGCATATTTTCAGTAGACCCGATTGCAAAAACTATATTTATTTTTGGTTGTAAAATAGATACCGCATTCATAACACCCATAACAGTACCACTTCCACACATATCAAACTTCATTTCATCCATTCTTGCACCAGACTTTAATGAAATTCCACCACTATCAAAAGTTAAGCCCTTACCTATAAGTCCTATAGGTTTTTGAGATTTTTTTCCTCCATTATATTCAACTAAAATCATTTTAGCTGGCTCTTTAGCTCCTCTTGCAACGCCATAAAAGCTACCTAGGCCCATTTTCTCAAATTTACTCACATCAATAACTGTACATTTCATATTTTTAGCTTTTGAAATTCTTTTTGATTCATTGGCTAAATATGTAGGAGTTAAAATATTTGCAGGATGATTACCTAAATCTCTTGCAAAACATACACTCTCAGCAATAACGTGAGCTTTCTGTACAACATTCTTATCTACATTACCCATCAATGAAATATCAGTTAAATGATTTTTTTTGTTTCTATTTGATTTGTAATCTTCAAATTTATAAGAACCCAATACTATACCTTCTATTAGAGATTGAGTTTTATCATTAGTTGTCATAGAAAATGATTTAGTATCTAAAACCATTTTTTTAATTTTTTTTGAGTTTACTAAAGAATAAAGATTAGATCCAAAAGCTCTTATTTTATCATTTGTTAATTTATTTTTATCCCCAAGATTAAATAACATAATCCTCTTAAATGAAGATGAACCTGCTAACATAATGTAATCACCTAAAGCTCCATCTGATAAATCAATAGAAATTGCGTCTAACACATTTTTTTTATCTTTTTTAGAAAGAAAAGAAATTGATTTTTCTGTACTAGAATCTTTGAAACGACCTATAACTAAAAGTTCTGATGATAAATTTTTACTATTATCAACTTTAATATTTTTTAAAACAACCATATATAAAATCCTTATAAATATTTATAAAAACTGCTTAAATTTATTTACTTATTTATTTTTAAACTAAAATAAGAAGAAGAAGTTATGAACTTAAATGGAATGTTAAAAGAAAATTCACTAAAAAATAAAACTGTTTTAGTAACAGGGGGAGCAACTGGACTTGGAAGGTCTATGGCTAAATATTTTTTAGAATTAGGTGCCAATATTGTTATTGCTAGTAGAAAACAAGAAGCTTTAGACAAAACTGCTCAAGAATTAATGAAAGAGCATGATGGTGAAGTTATTGGAATAAGCTGTGATGTAAGAAAATATGATGAGGTTGAAAACACCTTAAAACAAATTAATAAAAAATTCGGAAAACTTGATATTTTAGTAAATAATGCAGCAGGAAATTTTATCTCACCTACAGAAAGATTATCACATAAAGGATTTGATGTTGTAGTGGATATTGTACTAAAAGGGACCTATAATTTTAGTTTAGCTGTAGGTAAAGAATGGATTAAAAATAAACAAAAAGGGAAAATGCTTAATATCGTTACCACTTATGCTTGGACAGGATCTGGCTATGTTGCTCCATCTGCTGCTGCAAAAGGTGGTGTATTAGCATTAACCCGATCCTTAGCTGCTGAGTGGGCTAAATATAATATAAACATTAATGCCATAGCACCGGGGCCTTTCCCTACTAAGGGTGCATGGGATAGATTATTCCCAAAACCTTTCAGACCTTTTGTAAACCCTAAAAAGAGAATTCCATTAAATAGGTTTGGTGAACATCAAGAATTAGCAAATTTAGCCGCTTATCTAGTATCTGATTACAGCGACTATATGACTGGTGAAGTTGTAACAATTGATGGTGGAGAATGGATATATAATGCTGGTGAATTCACATGGCTTGATAAAGTGCCCAAAAAATTATGGGGACTAATTGAGAAAGTTACTAGAAAAAAATAATTTATTTGTTGTGAAGGTATGTTTTTAAATCTTTAAATAGTACTATAGCCGAATCAAAACACTTATTAGACTCTTCAACAAAAGCACTATCTGTACTTAATTGTGCCCTTATAAATGATTCCAATTCTTGAGATTCTTGAAATTTATAATACTCACCAGAGCCTGGTATTTTTTTAGCAATCATTTGTCCGCCTTTTAAATCACCTAAATATCTTACATACACATGAGCATAAAGTAATTCATCTGGACATTCATGAGTTATATATTGAACATATTTTTTTGTAGATTGAAAAATAGGAATATCTTTAATGTTTACATTTAATTCTTTTAAATCATCATTAATATTAGAGGATCTTTTAAGATTTTTGGGCAAAGATTGAATTGACTGACTAGCATCAAATCTATTTTCTAAAGCATCATAACATTTAAATTGCTGCTTTAAATAAACAGAGTACTGTTCATTAGTAATTTTACCACTCATCATCAAAGACGCAAACCAAGAACGCTCAGCATTTGAATGCTTTGATTTTGTCATTTTTTTTAAACTCATAAATAACTCTCCCTTTATTTAGAGTTGAAAACATACAAAGACAAATTAACAATTAATTATTAATTATAATAATTTTATTTATTTTTTGTTTTTAAAACAAAAATACTTCCAATAATAGAAAGTATAATTCCTATAAATTTAAAGTTAATAATAATATCTAAATTGAAAAGTTTTATTTCTAATGGAAATTTTATATCAGGAGTTATATAAATAGATATAAGTGTCGCAATCCAAATAGATAATAAAATTATAATTTTAGATTTTAAAGGTATTATACCATTTTCTATATATTGTTTAATTGAATTTCCATATAGAGGATGATTAATGATTTTATTATATAACCGATCTGATGAATACATAAAAAAATAAGCTGATATAATCATGAATATTGTACCAGGAAAAATTGGCATATAATAACCAAATAGACCTAATCCAAAAAAAACAAAACCAAGTATTTTATAAATTCTTTTTTTTAAAAACATAATAAAATAATTATCCTAAAATTGAATTAATTATGAAGATAATATCTAAAATATTTAATATCTCATCTTGATTCAAATCAATACATGGAATATCATAAGAAATTTCTAAAATATGATTTACCACAATAATAATATCTTGAATGTTAATATACCCATCAGAATTAATATCTGGGCTAGTAAGACAATTTATTGCTAAGCTCCAAACAATCTCAGAGGTTAATAAATTTGAGGGATCATTCCTAACCAAGTCTGTAAGATCTTCAATAACTATTTTAATTTCATGCTGACCTAAAGAATAGTTTGAAGTTTCAATTTCTATGTCTGATACATTTTCTGCTATTAATTGATTATCAATGAACCACTTAATATTTAAACTAGATGGTGATGGAAAAATAGGATCAATACTAAAAGAAAGTATTTCAGATGGGAAAGCATCTAATTCTAATTCACGTGGATAATAACTATCTATTGGACTTAAAATACTATAGACTGACCTAACAGTTTGTTCTGTACATACCGAACAAAATGGAGGGCCTAAAAATTGCATTTTACAATTTTGATGAGGCTTATACCATTCATTCCCAGGGTAATCATGTGCATATATACCAACCCCATTATCATATAGCCATGGATTCCATATGATAGTCTCTGGATTATTATTTGCAGTCATATTTGCATTTTCACCTGCATAATTAAAACCAGCCCAATATTCATCAGACAATCCTGCAAAAGAATGCCCAATTTCATGAATAGCAATTTCAGTACTAGTTTGATGCCTTGAAAAAACAGCAAAAGTTCCTCCCGCTCCTCCATACATCGTAGTATTAACCATGATAAAAATAATATCCCATTCAGGCATATTATCTGTTAAAACATCAAATGCAGCAGAACTATTTTGTATATAAAGCAATCGATGTATATCATACAAATCAAAAGAACTATCAAAATAGGTGTCTGCAAAAAATACATCATTAGTATATCCACCACAATCAGGGGCAGTTCCTGGATGATCTGTGCCCGAATCATCTGACGGGACTTCTACAGCATAAACATTGAAATAATTCATATAATTAGAATAAGGAATAGTATTAAAAAGAGCATCTGTAACATCCTCAACATCAACAATGTAATCTAACATTTGGTTTTGTTTATATCCATCACCTAAAAAAATAATATTAACTCTAGAATCATTAGAACCATTAACCATAATATCTGAAACAGGAAATACCTCTCTTCTTCTATTATTATTTTTAGTTAATTTGATTTGATTAGTTTGTAAATCATAAAAATCAATATAATCCATATTATTAAAAGCTGGAATTTTTAAAACAAAATATGCACTATCTAATTCAACTGTATGTTTAATTGGATTATTATTTAAAATATCCTCAAAATAAATTATTTTAGGATTTTGAACACTACCATTACTTAAGACAATATTTTCTTTACTTTTTATTTGATAAAATAGAGGATTGTGAATATGTTGTTTTACTTTAGGTGTTTTTAGTTTTTGATCAATATATTTTGAATCATTAAGATAAATATTATCATGTTCATCAATTAAAAATTTATAGATATAATAACCTGAATCTAAACTAAATAGACTAGAAAAAAATAAGCTGAACATCACAATATACTTTATCATCTATTTCTTCCTTATTTAATGTTTATTTTATTTAATGGTAATTCTATAAGTGCATTTTTATCATATTTAACTTTGTAAGCATTCTTATCCTTATAAAAAGAAATTGCTGTTTTTAACTGATTATCCTGATAATGAACTGCAGCTCCATCTTCAATACATAAAGATTCATCAATTTCTTTATTTTTAAGGAAATTTTCAATAGATGGCCTTCTATTAGCTTCACCATCATAATGCGGGCAACAAACACCTTTTAATAGCCCCAAACAATCTAACACCTTAAGTTCAGATTCCCATGAATCTGTAATACCTTGTTCAAACCAACATATTGCACCAGCACTAACTCCAGCTAATACCTTACCTTCTTTATAAGCATTAATAATTAATTTGTCTAAACCCCAATCTTTAAATACAGCT
>JAAZYZ010000014.1 GCA_014239355.1 Fidelibacterota bacterium | reverse complement strand
CCATCTGGACCAACTAAACCAGCTCTATCTAAACAAAATATAACTGGTAACTTCTGTAATAAAACATCATGAAAAACCTGATCAAATGCTCTTTGAAAAAATGTGGAATAAAGAACTACTAAAGGTTTTTTTCCTGCTGCTGCTAAACCTGCAGCATAAGTCACAGCATGCTCTTCTGCTATACCTACATCAATATATTTATCTTTATTGTGCTCTGAAAAAATATTTAACCCAGTACCAATTTCCATCGCTGCAGTAACACAAAATAAATTATCATATTTTTTAGAGTATTTTTTTAATGACAAACCAAAAACCTTAGAATAATCAAAAGGCAAATCATTATTTTTTATACTTTTTGAACCAGAAAGACTATAATATTTTATTGAATCATTTTCAGAAACAGAAATACGTTTACCTTTTTGTGTGTAAATATGAAGTAAAACAGGACTATTCATTTCTTTAACAGATTCAAAGGCTCTAATTAAATCTTTTAAATTATGCCCATCAATTGGTCCAATATAGCGTAACCCCAAATCTTCAAATAGACTCCCTGGCGTTAAAGAACCTTTTATAGCCTTTTCAGATTTTTTTAAAATAAATCTAATTAAATTAGAAAAGATGGGTATCTTACCTGATATATTCCATATTTTTTTTCTAAGTTTATTGTATGTTTTATTTGTAGTTATTAAAGTTAAATATTTAGATAAAGCACCTACACTTTTAGAAATGGATAAACTATTATCATTTAAAACTACAGTCATTTGAGTTTTATGGAAACCTAAATTATTAATACCTTCATATGCCATCCCTCCTGTCATAGCACCATCACCAATAATAGCAACAATTTGTCTATTACTATTATCTTTATCTCTAGCATGTGCAAATCCTAAAGCGGCAGATATAGATGTACTAGAATGACCAGCACCAAAAGCATCATATTCACTTTCTTCGATTTTTAAAAAACCACTAATCCCATCTTTTTGTCTTATTGAATTAAATTTATTTTTTCTATTAGTTAAAATTTTATGTGGATAGGCTTGATGACCAACATCCCAAATTAACTTATCATTTGGAGTATCATAAACATAATGTAAAGCTACAGTCAGCTCAATAACACCTAATGGCGAAGAATAATGTCCTCCATGTTTTTTGATGGTAGTATCTATTAAACTAGCAATATCATCACATAATATTTCAAGCTCATCAATATTTAATGACTTCATATCAGATGGACTATTAATTCTATCAAGTATAGACACTATTTATCCTTAATTAAATTTTTAAAATAATTATAAATATGAAAACCATTAGAATATTCAGGATGAAAAGAAGAAACTAAATGATTTCCATCAGTTAATAATACTGGGGTTTTATCAAGCTTAGCTAAACATTTAATTTTTTTTGAATATTTCAAAACTTTAGGAGCTCTTATAAAGCAAGCCTTTATATTTTGTTGGAGTGGGATAAATTGAATTGTCGAGTTAAAAGAATGAATTTGCCTACCATAACCATTTCTCTCCACTTCAAAATCCATAATAGATAAAGTATTTAAATTATGGTAAGTATTTGTTTTTGATAAAAGTACCATACCAGCACAAACACCCATAATAGTTATTCTGTCCTTAATATCTATAATAGAATCTCTCAGATTATTGTAATCTAGCATTTTTGACATTACAGTAGATTCTCCACCAGGTATAATCAACCCATCACACTGATATAAACTCTTTTGATCTTTAACATAAATTGGATTTTCACCAAATTCTAAAATTTTTTTATAATGAGATGAAAAATTTCCTTGAAGTGCTAATACTCCAATTTTCAATTACCAGCCTCTTTCTTGAAATCTTTGTTCATCAGGTATTTCAGATATATCTAAACCCTTCATAGCGGCTTTCAACCCTTCTGAAACCTCAGCTAAAATATTAGAATCAGTATAATTTGTTACAGCCTTAACTACAGCTTTAGCTCTTTCAGATGGATTCTCTGATTTAAAAATACCAGAACCTACAAAAACTGCTTCTGCTCCTAAATGCATCATCAAAGCTGCATCAGCAGGTGTTGCAATTCCTCCAGCACTAAAATTTGGTACAGGCAATTTACCTAATTGAGATACTTGTTTTAATAATTCTATTGGAACTCTCATTTTTTTTGCTGTAGCATCAGAAACTTCTAATGAATCTATTTCTTTTAAAATGGTTCGCATATGCCTAACAGCTTCAACTATATTACCTGAACCTGCTTCACCTTTAGTTCGAATCATCGCAGCACCTTCATTAATTCTTCTTAAAGCTTCTCCTAAATCTCTTGCTCCACAAACAAAAGGTACCTTATAATCAATTTTATCAATATGAAATTCTTCATCTGCCGGAGTTAATACTTCACTTTCATCAATAAAATCTACTTCTAAAGCTTCTAATATATTTGCCTCTGCAAAGTGTCCAATTCTGCATTTAGCCATTACTGGAATAGAAACAGATTTTTGAATTTCTTTGATTAGCAATGGATCTGACATACGAGCAATTCCACCATCTTGACGAATATCTGAAGGAATTCTTTCTAATGCCATAACAGCACAAGCTCCAGCATCTTCAGCAATTTTAGCCTGTTCATAATTTGTTACATCCATAATTACTCCACCCTTTAGCATTTCTGCTAAACCAACTTTAACATTATAATTACCCATTATTAATTTTCCTTTCAAATTCTTTTATTTTTTCTTTTACTTCTTCAATTAAATAGTCGGGAGTTGAGGCTCCTGCACTTATACCAACATTTTCAACATTATAAAACCATTCTTTTTTTAAATCTTCCTTACCTGTAACCTGATAAGAATTGTTATTTCTTTGAACAGCTAACTCTGTCAACCTCTTTGAATTAGCACTTGTAAAAGAACCAATAATTATCATTAAATCACAGTTTATTGATAATTCTTTTATTCGCTCATGATTTCTTTTTGTTGGAAAACAAATAGTATTTACAAATCTTAAATCATACACTTTTTGAAGTAATATATCCATAATGTCCTGTAAATTTTCAATCATTTGAGTTGATTGAGATACAATACCAGCCCTTTTATACCTTCTTAATTTTATTGCTTCTTCAGGATTAGAAATAATAATTGGCTTTCTTTTTGTTACTTGATCTGCTATTGCAACCACCTCATCATGCCCATGATCTCCAATAATAATAATTTGCCTTTTTTCTTCTTCTAATTTTTTAACTTCATGATGGATTTCGTGGACTAATGGACAAGTCGCATCAATTATTTTTAAATTTTTCTTTTTTGCCTCATCCCATATATCAGTTTTAGTTCCATGTGCTCTAAATAAAACAGGACTATCTTTAGGAACTTCACTTAAGTTTTGAACAACTTTTGCACCAGCTTTTTCTAAATCAGCAACAACTCTTTCGTTATGAACAATATCGCCTAACATATATACATTACCATATTTCTCAGCTGTTTCATACGCTATATTAACAGCATCTCTAACTCCAAAACAATAACCCGCACTTTTTGCTACTATAATATTCATTTTATTTTTGGTAGTGTAATACCTGTTTGGTTTTGATATTTACCTTTTTTATCCTTATAAGATGTTTCGCAAATCTCATCTGATTCAAAAAACAACACTTGACATAAGCCCTCATTAGAATAGATCTTAGCAGGCAATGGTGTTGTATTTGATATTTCAAGAGTTACATGACCTTCCCATTCAGGCTCAAAAGGGGTAACATTAACAATAATACCACATCTAGCATAGGTTGACTTGCCTAAGCAAATTGTTAATACATTTCTAGGTATTTTAAAATACTCAACACTCCTTGCTAACGCAAAACTATTTGCAGGAACAATACAAACATCACCTTTAAAATTAACAAATGAATTTTCATCAAATCTTTTTGGATCTATAATGCTATTATTTACATTTGTAAAAATTTTATATTCATCTGTCACCCTGATATCATAGCCATAAGAAGACAAGCCATAAGATATTTTCTTTTTACTTACTTGGTTATCTTCAAATGGAGATATCATATCATTTTCCAAAGACATTTGTTTAATCCATCTATCACTTTTAATTGCCATTATTGCTCCATCTTTACATCCAATAAATTAACTATTTTTTGTTCTATTTCAAGTATATTAGAATTCTCAATTTTACAGCCAGCAGCAAACTTATGTCCGCCCCCATTAAACTTAGAGGCTATATCATTAACTGTATATTGTCCTTTAGAACGGAAATTGACTCTATAAGCACCATCTAATTGCTCAGTTATTAAAAATGAAACCTCTACATTTTTTATGGATCGTAAAAATTCAGTGAACCCATCAACATCTTCAATATTAGATTCTGTACTATTAAAAACTTCTTTATCAAGGATACAATAACAAACTTTATTATCAATAGAAAATTTGATATTATTGATAACATAAGCAAGTAACCTTAATTGGGTTAGACTTCTTTGTTCATATATTGGCACATAAATATCATATGGTTTAACACCAAAATCTATAAGCTCAGAAGCCATAATATGAGAAGCGGAAGTTGTATTGTTATATCTAAATGATCCAGTATCTGTCATTAAAGCTGCATATAAAGCATTTGATATCTTAATATCCCACGGTTTATCTAAATTTTGTTTTTTTAGATACTCCCAAACTAAAAATCCTGTTGCAGGAGCTTCTATATTAATCATATAAGTTTTAAATATATCTGTATTATCATTTTTATGATGATCTATAGAAATAATATCAATATTGTTTTTGAGTGCTATTTCTGATACTTTTTTTGTTCTAGAATAATGTCCAACATCAAATAAAATTAATAAATCAGATGATTCAATCCATGGAATATCATTATCAGAAAATGTGTCAACTATATTATCAGGATTAATAATTTTACAATCTTCAGGAAATATTGAGGGTTGAATGATTCGAACCTCTTTATTTAATGTCTTTAAATAATAATAAAATGCGATTGCAGAACCTAAGCCATCTGCATCAGGTTTTTCATGAGTTGATAAAACAATCTTATTTGATTTTTTAATAATTTGATTAATTTCTACTGACATTATACCTTTCTAGAACCATAATAAACTATACAAAAGAAATATAGGAACTAATATTGAAATAGACCAAGCCATATATCCAAAAAAGCTTGGCATTTTAATTTGATTCTCTTCTGCTATGGCTCTAACCATAAAATTAGGAGCATTTCCAATATAAGTTAAAGCTCCCATAAAAACAGCTCCCGATGAAATAGCCAGTAACGTTAGAACATTATCCATTAAATTATTTGCATTTGCTCCTGCAGCATTAAAAAAAACTAAATAAGTTGGAGCATTATCCAAAAACCCTGATAATGAGCCAGTTAACCAAAAATATAGATTATTACTAACTGAAGCAAACATATCTTTATTTTCACTTAAAATCGCTATTGCTGGTATAACTGTTATAAAAATACCAGCAAAAAGTTTTGCAACCTCTAAAATTGGAAACCAAGTAAATCCATTTTCTTTCCTTAGACTTAATGATGTCACCTTGTAACTTAAAATACCTAAAAATAATAACCCTACATCTCTCAAGATAAAAGATAGAGGTAAAGAATTACCGAAAAAATTATCAATCACATAATGCTTTTGATATAAACCACTAAATATAACAGATAAAATCACTCCTAATAAAAGTATAAAGTTTAATTTTCCTTCAACAGAAAAATTAATATCTTGCTCAGCAGGCTTATTATCTACCTCTTTATTAAAATAGTAATTATCAATAAAATAAAATAAAATTAATAATAATAAAGATACAAAGAACATAGGTAAGAACATATGTTGAGTAGTCCAGAAGAAATCTACCCCCTTTAAAAAACCTATAAATAAAGGAGGATCACCTAGCGGAGTTAAAGATCCACCAATGTTTGCCACCAAAAAGATAAAGAAAATTATTATATGTACTTTATTTTCTCTCCATTTATTTGCTCTAATAAGAGGTCGAATAAGAAGCATAGCAGCTCCTGTGGTACCCATCCATGAAGCTAAAATAGTACCAATCAATAAAAAGAATGAATTTAGTATGGGAGTACCTACAAAATTTCCCCTTAGCACTATTCCTCCAGAAATAGTAAACAAGGCAAACAAAAGAACTATAAAGGGAATATACTCTAAAAAAATTGCATGAATAAAATAATGAGCAGAAACTTCAAAACCCGACTTAATCAAAAAAGGAACACTAAAAATAATAGCCCAAAAAGCTGAAAATTTACCAAAATTTTTATGCCAAAAATCTTCATTAATCAATGGAAATAAAGCAATAGATGATAAGATACCAATAAATGGTATAATCCACCACAAACTAAAATGAATATGATAATTGGAATTATTAGCACCACTTAATAGAGTTGGAAATAATAATGAAAGAAAAATTATTTTATAGGCCATATTATAATCTATTCCTTAAATTAACGTAAATAACTGAAGACAATTTAAATATAATGGAATTTTTTCTCACTATCTTAATTATACTTTTTTTTACTTTCCTGCTTAGTTTTGGATTTTTATTTTTAAATAAACACCTAATAGGAACATGTTCTGATACTAGTAAACTATGTTTATGCTCAGATGAAAAGAAGAAAGAATGTGAAAAATTAATCAATCAAAAAGCTTAAAAAATTATTACTATAATAATCCTTTAAAACACCAGATTCTTTTAAAATAAACATACATTCAATATTATCAAGCTCATTAATTAATTCTAACCCTTTATCTTTACCTAATACTTTAAGTGATGTTGATAAAGCATCTGCATCTATACACTTATCAGATATAACAGTGACCGATACTACATTATTTTTAACGGGCTTACCTACTCTTGGATCAAATATATGAGAATATTCAAAATCATCTATTTCCACAAATTGATTATAAGTACCAGAAGTTGCAACAGCCTTGTTATTTAATTTTAAAATTTTGAAACTTTTATTTGATAAAAAGTCAGGGTAAGCAATCTGTATATTCCAATCTTTACCTTTACAAATAATCTCACCACCAATTTCAACATAATGTATTGGGCAATCATTATCAATAAGATAATCTGAAATCTGATCAACAGCATAACCTTTAGCTATTGCTCCAAAATCTAGCTCTAGCTTAGGATGTTTTTTTGAAAACTTATTAGACTTAGATATAATATTGTCACTACCGACATATTTTAACGTTTCTTTAATTATAAAAGGTTCAGGAACCTTATAAATAGTTTCTCCTTTAAATCCCCATAATTTTAATAAGGGTCTAATAGTAACATCAAATGCACCTTCTGTTAAGACATAATATTCTAAGGATTTATTTAATACGTATTCAAATTTATCAGAAATTAAAAATATTTCATCAGGGGCATGATTAGAATTAATTAATGAAATCTTACTATTAGGAATATATGTTGACATACTTTGATTAATTCTTATTAAAATGGAATCAATACCTTTACTGAACAAATCAACATCATGAGGGGAAAGCTCTTTATCTAATTTAACTTCATAGGTAGTTCCCATCGTTGCACCAACTATACTAATTTGTCTTCTAGATGGAGAAATAGAAAAAACTAAAAGCCATATAGATAAAACAAAAAAAATAAGAAATAAAGAAAACCTTTTGCTTCTCATAGATTAACTAGCCACCAAAATCATCAAAATCAATCATATCCTCTTCGACACCTAAATCTAAAAGCATATTTGTAACAGCCGTATTCATCATAGGAGGGCCACACATATAATACTCTATTTCAGTAGGGTCTTCATGGTCTCTTAAATAATTATCATGCACAACCTGATGAATAAAACCTGTAAAACCCTTCCAATTATCTTCTGGCATAGGATCTGATAAAGCAACATGATATTCAAAATTTGGAAATTTTTCTTGAATTTTTTTAAAATGATCATCATAAAACATTTCTCTTCTAGATCTTGCCCCATACCAATAAGAAACTTTCCTACCTGTTTTAAGGGTATGAAAAAGATGAAAAATATGAGATCTTAATGGAGCCATTCCTGCACCACCTCCAACATATACCATTTCTCTATCTGTATCCTTAATAAAAAAGTCTCCATATGGACCAGAAATAGTCACCTTATCACCTGGTTTTAAATCAAAAATATATGAAGATGCTATACCTGGAGGGACCTCATTCCATAATGGTGGAGGTGGCGTTGCTATCCTAACATTAAGCATTACAATATTACCTTCAGCAGGATGATTAGCCATTGAGTAAGCTCTAAATATTTCTTCTTGATTTTTCATCTTAAAATCCCAAATTTTATACTTATCCCAATCTTCATGATATTCTTCATGAATATCAAAGTTTTTAAAATCTACTTCATATTTAGGAATATCAATTTGAATATACCCTCCTGATTTAAAATCAAGAATTTCACCTTCTGGAAGTTCTACTATAAGCTCTTTTATAAATGTAGCCACATTATCATTGGAACGTACAGTACAATCCCATTTTTTAATACTTAAGACTTCATCTTTAACCTTAATATCTAAATCATTTCTAACTTTTACTTGGCAAGCTAATCGCCAATTTTCTTGTGCATCTTTTCTTGATATATGAGTTAATTCAGTAGCTAAAATATCGCCACCACCATCTAATACTTGACATTTACATGCAGCACAAGTACCTCCACCCCCGCAAGCGGAAGGAAGATAAATATTTTTACTTGATAATGCAGAAAGTAAACTTTCTCCAGGCTTAACAGTAATAGAATCTGAACCGTCATTAATAGAAATATTAACATCCCCTTGAGGTTGAAGCTTTGATGAAGCAACCAAAAGTAAACTAACCAATATTAATATAATGGTACAAATAACTAAAATACTTGCTATGGTCGTTGAAACTATCATTATAAATTGATTCCTGAAAATGATAAAAATGCAATTGCTAATAATCCAGTTAAAATCATAGTTATACCTAAACCCTTTAATCCATTAGGAATATTTGAATATCTTAATTTGTATCTTATAGCAGACATAGTAAGAATAGCTAAATACCACCCAAAACCTGAACTTACAGCAAAAACTATAGCTTCAAAGAAAGTGTAATCTCTTTGTTGCATAAATATCGAAGAACCTAAAATCGCACAATTAACAGCTATAAGTGGTAAAAATATTCCTAACTTGTTATATAAAGAAGGGCTAAATCTATCCATCACCATCTCAACAAGCTGTACTGCAGCTGCAATAGTTGCGATAAAAGCAATAAATGTCAAAAATGATAGATTCACATCTGCAAAAGCACTAATTCCTATCCAGGATAAGGCTCCAGGATCCAAAAGATAAGTTTTGATCAGCCAATTTAAAGGAACAGTAATTGCATTAACAAATATCACAGCTTTTCCAATACCTGAAGCAGTCTCCACCTTGTTTGATAAAGCAAGGAATGAACACATCCCTAAGAAATATGCAAGCAAAATATTTTCTATAAAAATTGCTTTTGTTGCTAAACTTAAATAATGTTCTAAAAATTCTGCCATTTTATTCCTCTACAAACCCTGTATACGTTCTTTGAAGCCAAATAATTAACCCTAAAATAATAAATGCTCCTGGAGCTAATAACATTAAACCATTATCAATATATCCAATTTTATAAAAAGATTCAGGAAACAATGATATCCCATATATTGTTCCACTTCCTAGAAATTCTCTAAATATGGCAACTAAAACTAAAATTATACCATAACCCAAAGAGTTTGCAAATCCATCAATAAAAGAGTCTTTTACATTATTATTCATAGCAAAAGTATCAGCTCTACCTAAAACAATACAATTTGTTATAATTAAAGCAACAAAAACAGAAAGTTCTTTACTTATAGAGTACATAAAACCTTTAAGTACCAAATCAGCCAATGCTACTAATGATGAAATAATGACTAATTGAATAATAATTCTAACATTATGGGGAATTTGTTTTCTAAAAGTTGAAACAATAACATTCGACATTGTAAGTACAAAGGTTAAAGCTAAAGTCATCACAACAGCTAATTCAACCTTAACCGTTACAGCTAAAGCAGAACAGATTCCCAACACTTGTCTAGTTATAGGATTATTATCCATTAATGGATCTGTAAAAATTTTATTTCTTAACATTACCTTTGTCCAATTAAAAAGTTTTTATACCGCTCTAAATCACGTTTTAAAAATCTAGTTACACCATCACTTGTTACAGTTGCACCTGTAATCCCATCAACTTCATGAGGCTTTTTGCTTGTTTGCTTTTTCTTGTTTATATAGATAGAAACTAATTTATTTTCAGAATTAAATATTTTTTTGCCCATATCAATTTTAAATTGCTTTTGAAACCATGGCTTATCAACTTCTGCTCCTAAACCAGGAGTTTCACCATGTTCATAAAAAACAATACCTAAAGTAGAGTTTTTATCTTCTCCAATTGCAAAATAACCTTTCATAGTAGACCATAAACCTTTTCCAGAAATAGGGATAATATAACCATTGGGATTGTTGGTTTTATAAATAGGAAAAAATTCATTGATATATGTATCGCTATCTGATTCGAGGATATAATTTGTAGAACCATTACCTTTGTTTTCAATCCAAACAATATCAGATAAATTTATATCATTTATTATATCACCACTTTTATTAATCACAAGCTCTTCAATGTGTGAATTATATTTATCATCAAGATCACTATTTGATAAATTCGACACATCTATATCAATAGATTTTAAAATACTTTTCTTTTTATCTAAAATAATATTTTTATCAATAGATGGCTTAAGGCTCATAGCAACAAAAGCTAATATTAAGCTTGAACAAAATGATACAATCATCACAAACTGAATAGATTTTATTTTATCTAACATATCTCTTCTTTCTTGATTTGACATGCGATTCTACAATATAGTAATCAATAAGAGGAGCAAATGCATTTGCAAACAAAATTCCTAACATCATACCTTCAGGATAAGCAGGATTAATTGCCCTTATAATTACACACATAAAACCAATTAATAAACCATAGTATAACTTACCTTTTTCCGTATGAGCAGCCGTTACAGGCTCAGTTGCCATAAATACAATAGCAAATGCAAAAGAACCCATCACATAATGGTAATGCGGAGGTAAATACATCATTGGATTAGTACTACCTATAAGCATACCAAATACATATAAAATAAATGATGTAATAATCATTCCAATTATAGAACTAAAAACAATTTTTCTTGATCCGACACCAGTTAAAGATATTAAGGCAGCACCTGCAAGCACTGCGATAGTTGAAGTTTCTCCAACAGAACCTGGTATTAAACCAATAAATAATGAAGACCAAGATAAGTCTACATTCACATGACTATACCCAATGTAATTATTTAAATCAACAAATTGATTATGCAAAGAACCACTAATATAGTTTAAAAAACTATAATCAATAATACCGTTCACTGAAACTGATTCTTTTGCAGAAGCTAATAATGAAGTAGCTGCAGTCAAACCATCATTTTCAGGCATTTTATAAACCCAAACAGTATCACCAGATAATGCTGTTGGATATGCAAAAAATGCAAAAACACGAGCAGTTAATGCAGGATTAAATATATTATAACCAGTACCCCCAAAAATTTCTTTACCTATAACAACACCAAAAATTGTTGATACAGCTAACATCCATAAAGGAATAGAAGGTGGCATAACCAACGGTATCAAAAAACCAGTAACTAAAAAACCTTCATTAACTTCATGTTTTCTTATAATAGCAAATATTACTTCTGTTAAACCTCCTGCAGTAAATGTTACAATATACATTGGAATAACGCACTGCAAGCCTATAAGGATTTTATCAATTAAATTTACAGAAGATGAAGTATCAACATATTGATAGTATTGATGTCCTATATTAAAAATACCAAAAAATAAACATGGCAATAATGCAAACACTACAAGTATCATTGTTCTTTTTAAATCAATATTATCTCTTATAAAAGGTGCTGTTTTTGCTTTATCATTTGGTGTGTACAAAAAGGTGTCACCTGCTTCATATAATGGATATAAAGACTCTAACTTTCCTCCTTTTTTAAATAAAGGTTCAACTTTATCTAAAATATTTCTTAAAAATTTCATTTATTAACCTTCTTTATACATTAAATCAAGACCTTCTTGAATTATTTGGCTAACTTCAACCTTCGATTGACATATTAAACTACATAAAGCAAAATCCTCTTCAGAACATTCATAAATACCTAATTTTTCCATATCTTCAATATCTGCAGCTAAGATACTTCTGATCAGAAAATTAGGTAATATATCCATTGGTAAAACTTTTTCCCATAATCCAATAGGAACAATAGCTCTATTGCTTCCATTTTTCATATTATGAACAATATTATGATTTGATTGCAAAAGTTTAGATACGAAAGTATTTGTTAAAGTAAATTTATTTAATCCTGGTAAAAGCCAACCTAAAAAATGTCTTTCATTATTATTTTTTAATATTGTTAAACATTCATGATAATAATCTAAAGATTGTTCTACTTCTATATAATTTCCTGACAGAACACTACCTGAAATTAACACACAAGATTCATTAATATCTAATTCTAATTCATGACTAAGATGAGATATAGATGTACCATTAAAAACTTCCAAATAACTTGGATTCTTACAACCTGGACCACCCATGGAAATAATTTTAGTAGTATTAATTATACCATCTACAAATAATCTACCTATTTTACATACATCCTGCACAGATAAATACCATACCTCATCATCTTTTGATGTGATTGGATCTATATAATGCATGTGCACTCCTACATTACCTGATGGATGCGGACCTGAAAAATAATGTATTTTAACCTTATCTAAACTATCAAGCATAGATGGATCTTGACCTTGATCAAGAATAATATTAACATCACCTTCAGTTAAGCTAGATATAGCATCAATCCCCTCTAAAAAACCAATTGAATTATGGTCTAAAATAAATAATTGATCAACAGCTAATGGGTCTGTTGGTTTC
Source organism: Fidelibacterota bacterium (assembly GCA_014239355.1). Next base: position 7,444 of record JAAZYZ010000014.1, on the reverse strand, counting down.
ATAGATATAAAAATTGATTTAGGGGAAGAATTTATATCTGCAACTTTTGAAAAAGGGCGTTGTCTAATTAAAGGCCACATACCAGCTTCATTAATGATTACTTTAATTGAATCGTCTTTTAAATTCTTAATTGATGATAAACTAAACAATTTATCAAGCTGCTTTAATTCTACTTGAGTATATTCTTTATCATTTTCAATATTAATACTTAAAACTTTACGCCTTTCGCCATAATCAATACTCTTAATTGTACCAGAACATGGGGAAACATGATTTATCGTTGGGTTGTTTTTATCAAAAAACAACATACTGCCAACTTTAACTTTATCATCTATCTTAACTACTACTTTTGGTTTGATATATTTAAAATTATGCGGTTTTATTTTAATAATATCTGAAGAAGAGACTTTTATAATTTCTTTTTCAGGTATGCCAGCTAATTGTAAATCATAGCCTTTTTTAAGGTTAAAAGTTGACATTACCTATCTTTTACCTTTTAATCTTTCAAGCCTTTGAGCATGCCTTACTTTTCCTTCTTCATACCTTCTTTTTTCATCTTCTGATTCAGGAATGATATTATTAACTTTTTGAGGCTTACCTTTTTCATCTAAAGAAACAAAAGTTAAATAAGCTGAAGCTGTATGTCTTCTCTTTCCAGTTTTTACATTTTCTGCATCAATATGGACACCAATTTCCATAGAAGAATTATGATTATAATTAACAGAAGATTTAAGAATAAGCATATCACCAACTCTAGCTGGAGCTAAAAAATCTAATCTATCAACCGATGCAGTGACAACGGCTGTTCTGGCAAATTTATACGCTGACATTGCAGCGCATAAATCCATATATTGCATTACTTTCCCACCAAAGACTGTATTTAAATTATTTGTATCATTTGGCAGAATTAACTCATGCATCACTACATATGAATCTTTAACGTATTTTTTCACCTAAATTATACCTGTATTTAACACAATAAAGTTAAGCACTTCAATTAGCTTTGGCCAATAAATATAAAAAATAATATTTTGAAGAGAAAATATAATTATTGACCAAAAAAGTAATGGACAACACTCTTCCGATTCTAATTCATCATTTTTCATAAAATACATTGCTTTTACAATTTTAAAATAATAGTAAAGAGATATAACTGTGTTAATGATTGCAACTACACCTAGCCATAAAAAACCATTGTCAGAAAATAAATTTCTTAAAATATAAACTTTAGCAACAAAACCTGAAGTAGGTGGAAGACCAGCTAAAGAAGCTAAAGATAGTACCATAAAAAATGAAAGAACTGGAACTTTTATTCCAATACCATTCCATTGATCAATAGTTTTAGCATTGTATTTATTTGACATATATATAGCCATATAAAAAGCACTTAAATTCATAAATAGATAAAAGAACATATAAAACATAATAGAAACTAAAGAGTCTGTAGAAATAACAGAAAATGCTACTAACATATAACCTACATGAGATATGCTTGAATAAGCCAATAACCTTTTAATATTTGATTGATTTAAGGCTAAAACATTACCAACTGTCATTGTTAATGCCGCTAAAACAGCAATTAACTGAGGCCATTGTAATATTTCAACATTATCAATAAATAATGTATAGAAAAATCTTATTAATATAGCAAAACCTGCTGCCTTTGGAGCGACCGATAAAAAGGCAGTCACTGTAATTGGAGCTCCTTGATAAACATCTGGAGTCCAGTAATGAAAAGGAACCATTGAAATTTTATATCCAAACCCAACTAGTATAAACAATATTGCCATATATATAGTTAAAGAAGAATCAAAATTTATAATTCTAGAAGCAATTAAGTCCATATCTAAAGAACCTGATACCCCATAAAGAAGACTAAGACCAAATAGCATTATTCCTGAAGCAAAGGAACCATAAATTACATATTTAAGTGAGGCTTCATTAGATGCTTTGTTATTCTTTGAAATTCCTGCAATAATATAAGATGGAATACTAACCATCTCTATAGATAAATAAATCATCAAAAGATTTTTTGCAGACACCATTGAAAACATACCTAAAGTGATAATTAAAAGCATTCCATAGTATTCACCTTTTACTTCACTAATAACAGAATTATCATCTTTAGATACTAAAATTATTGAAAAAGTAGATAATAAAATAAGCCATTTAAAATAAATTGAAAGAGAATCATTAATAAGCATTCCTTCAAATAGCAAATTAGTAGAAGGTGATGATAGCAATAATAATATACCTGAAGATATTAAACCAATACAGCTAGCTAAAAATGTAAATGATCTATATTTAGGTATAGATTCCATAATAAACACACATAGAATTGATAATACAATCATCAATTCTGGTAGATAAGATGTGATACTATTTATATTGCTTAAAAATCCCATATTTTCCTTTATATATATGGCTGTACAAGTAAAATTATTTTAGTCATAGAGTGTCTAATAACTTCTAAAAGAGGTTGAGGATAAACACCAAATAAAAGAGTTAAAAATGCTAAAGGAACAATTATTCCTAAATCCCTCATACTCATATCTTTTAAATTAGAATATTTTTCGTTAAAAGGTCCTAGAAAAACCCTTTGATATGCTCTTAAAAAATAAATTGCATTTAATAAAATGCCTAGAGTACCAATCATTGTTAGAATTCTAAAACTACCAAAACCACCTATAAAACACATTGCTTCACTAATAAACCCTGATAACGCAGGCAATCCTAAACCAGCAAAAAAAGCCAAAACAATAAAACCATTAAAAATCGGCATTTGAGAGGCTAGACCACCAAAACCTAACTTACCAGCTAAATCTGAGTCCTTATAATCTTCTGGATAAACAATCCACCTATGATGAGCTTGATCATACAATACACCAACAAGTGTAAATAACATAGCAGTGATTGTACCATGATTAAACATCTGCATAACTGCACCATTCATACCCGCTTCAGCTCCAACTGCTTCTCCTCCAACTATACCAGCCATACCAAGTAATACATAACCCATATGACTAACAGAAGAATATGCTATCATTTTCTTTAAATCAATCTGAGCAATAGCATTTATTGCACCCCATATAATATTTATAACACCTAATAATGCCATCATAAATGAAAAATTAGCTGCTTCTTCTGGAAGTAATGGATAACTTATTCTTAAAAATCCATATGTACCCATTTTCAGTAATACTCCAGCTAGAATTACAGAAATTGCTGTTGGTGCTTCAACGTGAGCTAATGGAAGCCAAGTATGAAATGGGAAAATTGGAACTTTGATTGCAAAACCAATAAATAAAGCAAACCAAATTAAAACTCTCATATCAATACCCCATAGAGAACCATCAATTTGAGGTGCTTGACTTATTAAATGAATTAAATTAAATGAATTTCCACCAGGTGCATAAAAATATAATGCAAGCATACCAAGCAACATAAATACTGATCCAAAAAGTGTATATAAGAAAAATTTAATAGCTGCATAGTGACGCTGAGGACCACCCCACATCCCAATTAAAAAATACATTGGTAAAAGCATAACTTCCCAAAAAACATAAAATAAGAAAAAATCTAAAGACATAAAAACGCCCATCATACCCGTATCTAAAAGTAAAAATAGAGAAAAATATCCAAGAAGATGTTTTTCTACATTCCAACTTATAACTACACACAAAAATGATAACAGTGCAGCAAGTATTATCATAGGCATACTTAAACCATCTATTCCGATATAATACTGAATATTAAAACTTGGAATCCAATCAAACTGCACTGTAAATGGAGATTCTGTCACAGATAAAGTAGAATCAAATTTTATATATAAAATAATAGCTAGAAGTAATTGCACTCCAGTTGCTACAAGAGCAATATATTTATATATACCTTTATCTTGTTTTGGAATAATCCCTCTATTATCTAAAAAGGAAACAACAAGCATCGCAAGCGCTCCAAATAATGGAAGAAATATTAATAATGATAAAATAGATGAATTCATATTATAGCACCCTATATTTGTTGTACAATTAAAGTTATAAGAATTATAGCGACCAAACCTCCAAGTATATATGATTGAACAACCCCACCTTGAAGCTTCTTCATTTTTAAACTCATATAATTAGTTAAATTTCCAAAACCATCTACTACTTTTTGATCTAACCAATTATAGTCTACCTTAGTAGATTTATCAGAAGTAAAAAGCGTAATTTTTCCAATGGAATCAATTAAAGTTTGATCATAATAATCCCAATCTATTTTCGAACAAATAGATGACCAAAACATAAATGGCTTATATAAAATATTTGAATATATTTCATCAATATAAAATTTATTTTTAGATAAATCATAAAGTTTAAAAATATTAAAAAATCTTGAAAAATTATCTGGATTCAATTTGTTTGTTTGATAAAAAAGAAAAGATAATAATATACCCAAACCTGCAACAGCTAGTGATAGATACATTGCCGTATAATGAGCTGCATGAGCCGAATGAGAAACATGCTCAGTGAAATTATATTTTGAAGATGGAGTATGGTTTGTATTGTGACTATCATGATGAGTATCACTATATCCATCACTATGATGATTATCTAATTTAATTACATAATTATGTCCATTACCTACAGCTTTTGTAAACCAACCATGAGATCCATCAGATAATGGATTTAATGAACCTGTATAAAATAATCCGAGCGATAATACTGATAATACTATTAATGGCACTGTCATTAATTTTGGAGATTCATGTAAATGATTATACATATCTTTATTTTTAGGTTTACCATGAAAGGTTAAAAATATTAATCTAAACATATAAAAAGCAGTGATGGTTGCTGCGCCAAATCCAGCAATTGGAAGAAATATAGTAATTCCACCATGCTCAAAATAATGAGCTAATGTACCAGCTAATATAGCATCTTTAGAAACAAATCCTGAAAAGAATGGAACACCAGAAATGGCTAATGTTGTAATAAGCATACCAAGATATGTTATTGGCATTTTATTTTTTAAACCACCCATATTTCTCATATCTTGAGGGTCAGTTTTATGATCATCTAACTCATGTAAACTATGATGCATAGAATGAATAACAGAACCGCTAGCTAAAAATAGACATGCTTTAAACATAGCATGAGTAACAAGATGAAAAAATGCTGCCATGTATGAACCTACACCAATAGCTAATACCATGTACCCCAATTGGCTTATAGTTGAGTAAGCTAATACTTTTTTAATATCATTTTGAGTTATTGCAATAATTGAAGCAAATAAAGCTGTACATGCTCCTGTAAAAGCTATATAGGTTAAAGCATCAAAAGTTAGAATAGGAAAAATTCTTAATGTTAAATATACTCCTGCAGCAACCATTGTAGCAGCATGAATCATCGCACTTGCAGGTGTTGGCCCTGCCATAGCATCAGGAAGCCATATATGAAGTGGTAGCTGAGCTGATTTTCCAACAGCACCCATAAACATCAAAATACCAGCAATTGTTAAATAAGTTGAATCTATTTCTGTTGTTTTAACTTTCTCTATAATATCAGATAAATTAAAAGAATGTGTTTCTCCAACAAAATAAATCATCATAATTCCAATAAACATACCAATATCACCAACTCTATTAGTGAGAAAAGCTTTTTTACTTGCAGAAGCTGCATAATTTTTTTCAAACCAAAAACCAATAATTAGATAAGAACTTAACCCAACTAATTCCCAAAATATATATATCATGGTAATGCTATCTGCTAAAACTATCCCATTCATTGAAAATGTAAAAAGGCCTAAAAATGCATAGTATCTAGAAAATCTAGAATCTCCTCGCATATACTCACTCGAATACAAATGAACTAAGAATGATACTAAAGATACAACTAGCAACATTATTGCTGCTACATTATCAATAAAAATACCCATATCTAAGTTAAAATTACCTGTGCTTAACCAATTAAAACTTTTATGTAAAAAAATGTCATCTGGATGATTAAAAAACACTCTATAAAAAAAACTTAATGCAACGGACAAATTAAAACCAATACCTATAATAGATACATACCATGTGTCATGTTTTAATAGATGACCAAAAAATAATTGATATACAAATAAAAATATTGGTATAAATAAAAATGATAAAGCTAATATTAAATTAAAATCCATTATCCCTTTAACTCCGAAGCATCATCCACATTAACACTTCCAATATTTTTAAATAAATTAATAATTATTGCAAGTGCAACTGCCGCTTCAGCAGCAGCTAAAACAATCACAAAAATTGCAAAAACATGACCATCTAAATAATTTAAATTTGATGTAAATCTATTAAATGCTATGAAGTTTATATTAGCAGAATTGAGAATCAATTCAATACCCATTAAGATAGCAACAGCATTTTTTCTAGAAATAACTGCATAAATACCAAGAGAAAACAATAAACTTGATAATAATAAATAGACTTGAAGATTATTCATCTATATCTTCTCCTTCTATTTTTTTATTTTCATCTTCTTCTTTATCTGGTAAATCTTTATTAGAATTTTCATTATTAGTATCATCTTTTACTTCAATATTTTCTATTTCTTCTTCTAAAAATTCTTCAGTTACTATTTTTTTTCTAGCTAATAAAGCTGCACCTATCAAAGCTGCTAATAATAAAATAGATATTAATTCAAAAGGAATTAAATATTTACCTAATATTAATTTACCAATCAATTCTACGGTTGAAGGCCCTTCTGTATTATTTGGCAATATTGGCCATTTAGTTTGAATAACGACTATTGATAAAACTGAAAATATAAATCCAGATATAAGAGCTCCTATAATTTTGTTTGAGCTATCAGATTCAATAACAGGTTTATCAATTTTATTAGTTAGCATTACACCAAAAATAATAAGCACTAAAATTCCACCAACATATATCACAACCTGAGTAGCTGCTAAAAAATCTGCATATAAAAATACATAAAGGCCAGAAATTCCAAACAATGTTATCAATAAAGAAACAGCTGAATGGACTAAATTTGGGGATACTACTACCCATGTAGCAGAGATAGCAATTATTATGATTAATCCTAGAAAGATGATTTCACCCATTATTTTAGTATACCTTCTAATAATAATTTAATTTCATCCGTAAGTAAATCTTTAGATTCTAAGCTAGATATCATTTCTGGAATCACTTCAGATGAATTTTTAGAAGCTTTTTTTGACTCCATAAATATTTTTTTAAGATTAGCTCTTGTTTTAATATCTTCAATATCATTTAAAATTTTAATATCAAATAAACCTTCATCAACCGGAGCTACTGTAGGAGCTACCCCCTCTACTGGAACTGCCGCTACTGGATCAGGCTTAAGAGCATTTAATTGTTCTTCTAAATCTGCTGAAAATCCATCAATAGTTTTTAACTCAGCAATCATTTTATCAACTTTTATTATATCATCTT
>JAAZYZ010000013.1 GCA_014239355.1 Fidelibacterota bacterium | reverse complement strand
TTGAGCGAAAGAACGGATTCGAACCGTCGACCCTCACGTTGGCAACGTGATGCTCTACCAGCTGAGCTACTTTCGCAATTCTCTATCAAAAATAGAAGATAATATTATGCTAATTTCAATATTAAACCAAGATTTTTATTAATGATTATGTCCCTTATGGGGGTCTGGTAGAGGCCCAAGAAGGTCCGTCATTCTTTTTTTACCTTGATCTATTATATTTAAAATTTGAAAATCATCTTTTATTTGTTTATCCAATGAATACTTTTTAAATGAAAAATAATTCATTTTATTATCTAATTTACTTTTAAATTCATCTCTAATTTTTAAGTTTTTCTTTATTTGATTTAATGATTTAGGATCATCTTTAAATTCTGCATCTAAATCTATACTTTCTTCAAAATCTATATTATAACTTGATAAAAATTTCTCAGATTTTTCTAATTGAGACTGCAAATACATAATATCAACAAATTCACTTGTTCTATCACTAATATTAATATCAAATTCAAAAACATACTTACCTCTCATCCCTATACTATAAATTGGAATCGAAGCACTCCCTCCATCTTTAGAAACTGAAGGAGGTAAATTAGAACGACTCCTAATAGTAAAATCAATTGGATAATTTTTAGTTTTAAGTCTATTTAAATCTTTTTCAGAAGCATTAAACAATAAAATAACCATATCTGTTTTTGATTCTAATTCATTAATTATACTTTTTAAAACTTTAAATGGATCTTTAACTGTAAGTTTCTCATTTAAGAAGACTGAAGATAATCCTAAAAACCCTATTTTTTTACCTTGTTTCTCAATAATTACATATGGTTCATATAATTTTTCACCGTTTTTACCAAAAATATTTGCAGATACATATGGAAAATTTGATCTATTTTTTAAATCTTCCATAAATTCAAAACCTGCTGCAAAATCATGTGACCCTGGAGAGAATACATCACAACCAATCGCATTAAAACAATCAACTATAATTTTAGCTGTTTCTTTTGCAGTATCAATTGTTATTCCGCTAGAGATTTTATCTTTCTTAAAAAATAAATTTCCTGCATCAGCAACGATTACATCGCTACCTTCTTTTTTTAAGTCATTAATAATAGTTGCTTTACGAGCAAGACCGCCCATAGGTTTCTTTTTTCAACCACAAGGATCAGTTTCGCCATTAACATTGGATGTTAAAACTAATTTGATTCCATCTTGAGATGAAAAGTTTCCAAAAATTATTGATAAACTGAGTATTATAAATAATATAGTATATTTTTTCATTAATCTTTCCTATTTAAAAAAAGCTATTATTTTAAGCCTAAATTTTATAAAAATTGAAGTTATAAGCAAATAAATATCTTCAACCAATCTTTGATATGGAGTTGTTTTATCTTCACTAATTCCACAGCCGCAATCTATATCTAAACCTTTGTAAACAGCAATAGATAAAATAAATATAAACCATAAGAGCATTAGTATGATAATATTATTTGGAATATCAATAAAATTTGACTGATTTTTTATAAAACAATAAAATCCCACAAACATTAAAATTCCACATATTAATTCTACCCAGGGTAAAATAAGAGCAACTAAATTATGTGACCAATAAGGGGTAATTTTATAATTATTAATACTTTTTGAAAATGTGCTTGGATCAGAAATTTTATCTAAACTTGCTGAAATAAAAGTCCAGCCTATATAAGCAATAGCTATAAATAAAAATAAATTAAATAGTTTCCTCAATATCATATTATTTTTTTTGAATGGAATCCCATTCATCCCATCCACCTTTATAAATTGAAAAATCAGATTCAGTAAAATATTTTCCAAACTGACCAAAATAATCACTAGTATCAATTAATACACTAATTAATTCTTCAGCTCTATCACAAGTTGGACTCCAACAATATACAATAATAGTTTGATTATCATTATTTGTATCAATAATCTGATAGTTATCTTCTAAAACATTAATTTGATTATCATTATAACCATGATTTTTTATAATAGTATTGATATTGTTAAAAACTTCTTCATCTAATTCATACAATAAATCAATATCAACATTATAAGCATTATCAATATGCCCCTCATTATAAGAAGAGAAATCACGAGCATCAATAATTGGATAGCTTTTATTATTAACTATATCTTTAAAATCCTTGTATGAAATAAATTCATCAAAAACAATCTTAGGCTCTGAAATTAGTGGGAAATTACGATCCATTAAAGACCACCTCACCATCCCTAAAACCAAGGAGATTAAGACTATGACTATGTACTCTTTATAAATATTAAATAAGCTCATTAATTAATTTTATGTTTTAATGATAAATTAGTTTCAAAATTTAAGATAAATTATTTTTCTTTTCTAAAAGATTTAATGAAAATAAATTATCTTTCTATTTATGTAGGGGATATAGCTCAGTTGGGAGAGCGCTTGAATGGCATTCAAGAGGTCAGCGGTTCGACCCCGCTTATCTCCACAAAATAATTTAATTTAGCGGAGTAAATAATATGAAAATGTCAACACTGAGAGACCAATCTGCACCAGTTTTATATGGTTTAGTAGTTTTATTTGTACTAGCCATGGGTGGATTTGGTACTATTTTTAGTAGCACTAGTTCTAATAAAGGAAATAGTGAAAATTGTGATTCTGAAAGATTTGTAGCGTGTTCAGATAATGAAAGTATAAGTATAACTGTAGATGAATATTTTAGACGTTACAACAATAACCCAAGCTTTTTCCATAGTAGAGCTAATCCTTTTGGTCCAAATTCACCTTATAGTGCAACAGATCAACAATTAGATACAATTAATGCCTTAAATCAAGTATGGTCTACTTTGATTAATGAAAAAGTAAACAATAAATTTATAGCAGACCTAGAATTAGTTTCTGAGGATCCAAATAAGAATAGCCCTCATTTAGATGAAATTATAGCATTTATAAAAAATTATCCAAACTTTAATCCAACTTATAAAGCAGAATTAGAATTGTTGGGGTTATTTATAGTAGACTCTACTTTTAATCAAACTCTTTATGAAGCTGCTGTTGATAATGGTATGCTATATAACAAATTAAATGATGCATTTACATTAACTTTTCCTCAACAAGATCTTCAAATAAGAAATCAAGGATCAACTAGATGGAATAATTGGTTTTCAACAATGAAAAGACAGTTAAGTAGTGTTAAACTAAATTATATCATTAACTCAACTCAATCTTTATCAAAGATGGAATTAAAAGACCAATTAATGCTTCAAAAAGGTGTATTTAATTTTGACTATCTTACTTATTCATTATCAAATATTGAAGTGGATGTTAATGATGAAGAGGTAATGGAATATTATCATACAGTAAAAAATGATGAATCTTATGGCCTTAAAAAAGATCAAAGAAGAGTGGTTCAATTTGTTAAATGGGATATGACAGGATTAGAAGATACTCAGAAAGACTCAATAAAAAAGTTAGCTAAAGAATTTAGGAGATCTGCAAGAAAAAATGGTTTTGATACCGCTGTTGAAAAAAATAATACATTTTCTTTAATTAAACAGATTACACTATCTAATGAATTTAGCTTAAGTGGGAGCGGATTGGGTACACAAACAAAAAGTTCTGATGGTAGTAATGTTCCATTTTATAATATTATAGGAGCTGGTAGAAAAATAATTGAATTTGCTTTTACAAACAATATTGGAGAAATAAAGTTAATCAATATTAACTCTGATAGAAAAAACAATAAAAGCTTTAACGATATTGGAGTCTTCCATATTAAAGAAGAATTAGCTGAAGGTTATGTAGACCTTGAAGAATCTGGAATTAAGGATAAATTAAAAAAAGAACTCATATATAGTAAAAAATGTGATGTTGCAAAAAAAGAATTTGAAACTATGTTAAATCAATATTCAGAATTTTTAGCTGATTTATCTACTGAAGAAATTGAAAGTTTTGATCCATTATCATACTGGACAGAAAATGATGAAGAAGCTTCAAAAAATATTTTAATAAGGAATCATAAAGGTAACATTAATGACTTCCTTCTATCTTTTATAAGCACTGATTTAAGAAATACATTGGTTACAATACCAGAATTAAAAGGATTTATTCTTACTTTAGAAGAAGGTTTGGATTTAACTATGAATCCTATTGATAATGAAAGTATAGTTATATTTAGAATTAATGAAAAGCCAGATGCTAGTTCATTAGATTTGTCATTATATAAACAAAATGAACTAGAAAGACTAAACAATACTCAAAGTAGTCTTTTCTTAGAAGATCAAAAAGAAACTGCTAATATTAAAGATAATAGAACTCAAGTTATATATTAATTGTAATGGAAAATATTGATTTTATAATAGATTTTTTAAAATATTTTATATTAACAAACTTTATTTTTATGACTTTTAGTCATATAATGATTTCATATGTTTCTAGTGGATATTTTGCATTTAAAAAAATGTATTCAGGCACAGAAGATGAATATAAAAAATTACTTACAGGCATATTCCATATCTGGAGATTATTATTGTTTTTTTTTTGGTGTGATACCACTAATAACTCTATTAATTATATAGATAAAATAAAATAATCCAATTTTTGATTAATCTTTAATTTCTTTTTTATCCTATAACGATTTTGTTGAACAGCCCTAAGACTAATATGCATTATTCCTGCTATTTGATAATTATCAAAACCAATTTTTATAAAAGTGCATATCTTGATTTCTTAAATGGTGATATAAACTTAGACCATACAGTTAATATTCAAGATGTTTTAGCATTAATAAATTTAATTTTATTAAATGAATCAGGTTATAATGCTGATATTAATGATGATGGAATATTAAATGTTTTAGATGTTATTGAATTAGTTGGTATTATTCTTAATAACTAATCATTTTCAAATAATGGGGCTATTTCATTATAAATAATATTTAATAATTCAGTTTGATAAAATTGATCACTAAATGTATCTGAATGAGTACCTATAATTAAATTTCTTTCAGGCATAACGGCTATAAATTGTCCACCATACCCATAAGCTAAATAACCTTCTTGAGGAATCCACCATAGATACCCATAATTCTCTAAACCTGGCCAACCTGTTGAAATTAAATTTGAAGTAGCTTTATTAATCCATTCTTCAGAAATAATTTGATTATTTTCTGAAGCATAACCATCTTGAATAAATAATTGTCCTAATTTAACCATATCCCTTAATCGTAAATATAAACTAGCAGAACCATCATTAATACCATTATACCCATTCATCCAAAAAGGATTATTTATCCCTAAATAAGGAAATAAATTAATATTAGCAAATTCTATAGGAGTCATTCCAGCCCCTTCATATAAAATATGACAATTTATATGGCAAGCACTATTATTATAATAAAAATAACCTGGACTCGAATAAGGCATTGAAACTAATTCATAGGTGCTAGCACTAACCCAATATGGATATCCAAAAGAATCGTAATATCCTGATGACATTGTAAGTAAATCATGTAAAGTTGCAACTTCTAAATAATCTTCATTATAATCTGGTAAAAAATTATCTAAAGTATGATCAGAATCAAAAATTAAACCTTGATCAATTGCTTGACCAATTAAGGTTGATGTGTAACTTTTAGTTACTGACCATATATTATAAATTTCTGATATTGAACTACCATCATAATATTCTTCATTAATGATTTTCCCATTATGGATAATAACTATCCCTTTTAAGTAATTTAAATCTTGGATCTCATTATTTATAATATCTCGAAGCTCTTCATAATCAAAATAAGATAAATCTTCTTGAAATTCCCATTCCAAACTTAAATTAATAACAATAGAATCTTCACATTGATTGAGATCATTAATAATAAGGTCTGTTACTGCTACAATATCAATTACATTAATCCCGCCATCATTATTGACATCAGCATTATTGAGAGCTTCATCCTCAAGAAGTTCTATATTAAGTATATGATTAACAATTAAAATAACATCTTGTATATTAATTGTATTATCAAGATTAGTATCACCCTGGCATTGTGAATAACCAAAGTTAAATATCAAAGAAATAAATAATATGTAATAACAATTCTTCATTAAAAAATTCGTGTACTAATTAAATATAGTATTTAATTATTAAAATAAAAAAATAATTTATGTAATAGAATAATACAAAAAAGGCATCAAATATAAATTGATGCCTTTTTCATTCTTTTTTTAAGCTATAATATGATTTACATCATACCGCCCATACCACCCATGCCACCCATATCAGGCATAGCTGGAGCAGCTGGAGCAGCTGGTTCAGGTTTATCTGAAATAACAGCTTCTGTTGTTAATAGTAAACCTGCTACACTAGCAGCATTTTGAACAGCTGTTCTAGTTACAAGCGTTGGATCAATAATACCAGCTTTAATCATATCAAGATATTTTTCAGCCCTAGCATCAAATCCATAACTTTTACTTTTATTGCCTCTAACTTCATTAACAATAATAGATTCTTCAAGACCTGCATTGGCTACTATTTGTCTCATTGGACCTTCTAGAGCCTTTTTAAGAATCTCAGCACCTATAGCTTCATCACCTTCCATTTTATCTGTTTTAATAGAATCAACAGATCTTAGAAGTGCAACTCCACCACCAGGAACAATACCTTCTTTAACAGCAGCTCTTGTAGCATGTAAAGCATCTTCTACTCTAGCTTTTTTCTCTTTCATTTCAACTTCAGTAGCAGCACCAATATTTAAAACAGCTACACCACCAGATAACTTTGCTAATCTTTCTTGAAGTTTTTCTCTATCATAATCTGAAGATGTTTTTTCTATTTGCACTTTAATTTCATTTACTCTGGCAAGAACAGCCTCTTGATCACCTTTTCCTTCAACAATAATAGTGTTATCTTTATCAATATTAACAGTTCTAGCTTCGCCTAAATAAGATAAATCTGCATTTTCAAGTTTATATCCTTGATCTTCAGAAATAACTGTAGCACCTGTTAATATTGCGATATCTTGCATCATTTCTTTTCTTCTATCGCCAAATCCAGGAGCTTTAACTGCTGCAACTTTAAAAGAACCTCTTAATTTATTCATTACTAACGTAGCTAAAGCTTCACCTTCAATATCTTCTGCAATAATTAATAGAGATTTTCCAGCTTGAACAACTTTTTCTAAAACTGGAAGTAATTCTTTCATGTTGCTGATTTTTTTCTCATGTAAAAGAATCATTGGAGTTTCTAATTCAGCTTCCATACTTTCAGCATTTGTAACAAAATATGGAGATAAGTATCCTCTATCAAACTGCATACCTTCTACAGTTTCAAGAAAAGTATCCATACTTTTTGCTTCTTCAACAGTAATAACACCTTCATTTCCTACTTTATCCATAGCATCAGAGATAAGATTACCAATAGAAATATCATTATTAGCAGAAATTGTGCCTACTTGAGATATTTCTTCTTTTTTAGATACTTCTTTACTTAATCCTTTAAGAAAATCAAGTACTTGAACAACCGCTTTATCAATACCTCTCTTAATATCCATTGGGTTAGCACCAGCAGTTACATTTTTTAAACCCTCAGAAACAATTGACTGAGCTAAAACAGTTGCTGTTGTTGTCCCGTCACCTGCTATATCTGAAGTTTTAGATGCAACTTCTTTAACCATTTGGGCACCCATATTTTCAACAGGATCTTCCAATTCAATTTCTTTTGCTACTGTAACGCCATCTTTTGTTATCGTTGGAGCACCAAATTTTTTGTCAATAACAACATTTCTACCCTTTGGGCCTAATGTTACTTTAACAGCATCGGCTAAACCATCTACTCCACTTTTAAGTTTAGCCCTTGCTTGTGTATTATATTCAATATCTTTTGCCATTTTTAATTAATCTCCTCTATAATTTTATATGATCGCAAATATATCATTTTCTTTCATTATCAAATAATCTTCGTTCTCAATAGTTACTTCAGTTCCTGAATACTTACCATATAGAACTTTATCGCCTACTTTAACAGTCATTTTAATGCTCGTACCAGAATCAGATACTGAACCTGGACCAATTGCAACAACTGTACCCATTTGAGGCTTTTCTTTTGCAGTATCAGGTAAAATAATACCTGAAGCTGTTTTCTCCTCAGCAGCCTCTGCTTTTACAACTACTCTGTCAGATAATGGTTTTATCTTCATTTCTATACTCTCCTATTTTTACAATTTTTAACTCAATAACTTTAAATACTCAAAATATATGCCAATATTAGATAAAGTGTCATTTTGACATACATTAAGCTCCAGTACTGCCAAAACCACCTTTTCCTCTTGTTGAGTCAGACAAATTATCTACTATTTCAAACTCAATAGAAGATAAATCTGCAGATACTAACTGAAATAATCTATCACCCTTAGATATAGAGAACTCATAATCTTTTATGTTGTCACATACTGCCATTATTTCTCCTCTATAGCCACCATCAATAAGACCAATAGAATTTGCCATTCTTAATGGTGTTTTAGATATACTAGATCTAGGAAAAAGAAAATATCCCTTTCCATCTGAGTTTTCACAAGAAATACCTAGTTTAATCTTTGCAGTTTCGCCAGGTTTAAACGTTTGATCTTCTAAAACATACAAATCAAGACCAGCATCCCCTTTATGAAAGTGATCATGACTAGAATAATATTCTTTAGCTAAATTATTTAAAGGTTTAATTAATAACTTCATTTATATTGCTCCTCTTTTTTTGGCTCCACCCAATTACCATCTTCTTTAATTAAATTAATTAGAGCCTCTGTTGCAAATTTTGAATCAATGCTGTTTTCAACCATTTTTTGTCCTCTATATAAAGAAATTTTACCTACACCTGTACCAACATACCCATAATCTGCATCAGCCATTTCACCTGGACCATTTACAATACATCCCATAATACCTATCTTAATTCCTTTTAAATGGTCTGTTTTAGATCTAATCATTGCTGTTGTATCTTCTAAATCAAATAAAGTCCTACCACATGATGGACAGGAAATATATTCTGTTTTAGTAATCCTCCTACGACTTGCTTGCAATATTCCAAAAGAAGTACTATTTATTTCATCTAATGAACCACAATTTTCAGCAGCTAAGTATAAACCGTCTCCTAATCCATCAATAAGAAGTGCCCCAATATCTGTAGAAGAATATAATTGTAAATTCGATGAAGTTAAGTTATCATAACAACGACCAATAATAACAGGTACATCAATCTTTGTATTTATAAGTTTAATAAAAATATCACGCTGCTCAGCTAACCCATCCTCATTATCAGTATCCAATAAGAATACTATAGTTGAATCATTTTTAATTTTATGCATAATTTCATCTGATAATGTAGATAACGTAATATAAAGAAAATTGAGTCTTGGATGAATATCCTTTGCATTGAGGTACTGATTAATATCAAGACAGGGATAATGTTGATTTTTTTTTGAATGCTTCCATACTGAAAATGCCTGTATAATACCTAAAGTTCCAGGAATTTTGAAATCTATTTCTTTTTTGCCAATATCAATATAATCACAAGCTAAATCACTAATCCCCCATTTGTCATCTTTTTTAAAATAAGTATACCCTAATTCTGATAATATCTTAACTGTGATTTTATCTAGATAACCTAAATCATTTATCACACGAGGAACATTATCTCCACCAATATTTAAAACTGCACGAGATTTTCTTAACCCAAAGTTAGAACTATATACAGAATATTTAGAACTAGGGGCCAATTTATAATTTGAATATCTTTTAACTAATTTTTGAGCAACTGGAATCTCATTTTCAGGAGGTTCAGTCAAAGAGACTCTAATAGTATCACCAATACCTTCATAAAGTAATGTGCCTATACCTAAAGCAGATTTTATTCTTCCATCTTCACCATCACCTGCTTCAGTTACACCTAAATGAAGTGGGTAATTCATTTTTTCATCAATCATTTTTTTTACTAATAGACGATAAGCTTGAACTACCACAATAGGATTGCTGGCTTTCATTGAAAAAACTATATCATGAAAATTATGGACCTCGCATATTCTAGCAAATTCGAGAGCAGACTCAACCATCCCAAGCGGAGTATCACCATATCTATTCATAATCCTATCAGAAAGAGAGCCATGATTTGTACCTATTCTCATAGCTGTACTATGTTTTTTACATAACTTGACCAATGGCGAAAACTTATCATGAATTCTATCAATTTCTAATTGATACTCTTTATCAGAATATTCTCTGATTTTAAATTTTTTCTTATCAGCATAATTTCCAGGGTTAATCCTGACTTTCTCAACTATTTGAGCTGCTATTTCAGCTGCTTTTGGGGTGAAATGAATATCAGCAACAAGTGGAGCGTTATAACCCTTCTTATTTAACTCATCTTTTATATTTTGAAGATTTTGAGCTTGCCTTGAATTCGGAGCGGTAATCCTAACATATTCAGAACCTGCTTTAATCATTGTAATAGACTGATTAACTGTAGCATCCGTATCCATTGTATCTGTTGTAGTCATTGATTGAATACGAATTGGATTAGAGCCACCCAAAGGAACATCCCCAATAAAAACTTCTCTTGTGTTAAATCTCTTTATAATGACTTATTTAAAACCTCATTTAATCTTTTTACAAATTCAGAAGGATTGTCTGGTTTTAAACCTTCTATAATTAGGGTTTGTTCGTAAAGCAGTTTTATTGAATCAGAGAAGACCTTTCCCTTTCCAATCTTAATAAGCTTTTTAATAATCTTATGATTAGGATTTATTTCCATAATAGGCTTTATTTTATCTGCAGATGCTTGCCCCATCGCTTCCATCATTTGCTGCATTTGAGAAGTAGGATCATTTTGATCAGCCACTAAACAACATGGAGAATCAGTTAACCTATTTGAAATTTTAATATCCTTTACATCATCATTAAGAATCTTTTTCATACTTTTTATAAATACTTCTATTTTTTGAGGTACTTTTGGATTATCAGAATCTTTATCTTTATCATCTAAATTATCAGTTGCATCACTATGATTTACAGATTTTAATTTATACTCTTTATACTCATGTACCCCTGTAAAAACAATATCATCAATCTCATCTTCAAATAAACAGACCTCAATCCCTTTCTTATTATAAACCTCTAATAATGGGGAGTATTTAAGCGTTTTTTTATCAGAACCTGTAATATAATAAATTGTATCTTGTCCCTTATTCATATTCTTAACATACTCTTCAAAAGAAATTAATCCTTCATCAGATTTTGTGGTTTTAAATCTGACTAAATCTATCAAAACTTCTCTGTTTTCAAAATCTTGATACAATCCTTCCTTAATTGGCTTTCCAAATTCACTATAAAATTCACTGTACCGTTCTGCATTTTTTGCCAGCTTAACAAATTCATCTAAAATCTTTTTAACAGAATTAGATTTAATTTTAGATAAAACTTTGTTTTGTTGCAATATCTCTCGGCTAACATTTAAAGGAAGATCTTCAGAATCAATTACTCCTTTTACAAATCTTAAATAAGTAGGCATTAATTCTTTATCATCATCAGTAATAAAAACTCTTTTTATGTACAGTTTAATTCCTGACTTATAATCTGCATTATACATATCAAAAGGTGCTTTTTGAGGGATAAAAAATAGAGTTGAATAATCTAACGTACCTTCAGCTTGCGTATGTATATACATAAAAGAATCTTCACTGTCATTAGAAATTGATTTATAAAATTCATTATAATCTTTCTTTTTAATACTAGATTTAGGTCTCTTCCAAAATGCAGATGCTGAATTAATTTGCTCTACCTTTAATTCAACTTTATCTTTCTCCCCTTTTTCCTTGTCACCATAAACTGTTTCATTGTATTCAAGAAAGATTGGAAAAGAAATATGGTCAGAGTATTTTTTAACAATTGAATCTAATTGCCATTTAGCAGCAAACTCTTTTCCTTCATCATTTAGATAAAGCGTAACCGTAGTTCCTTGACTATCTCTAGTACTATCTTCAATTGTGTAACCAGTCTTACCATCACTTGACCATAAACATGCCTTATTATTTCCTGCTTTTCTAGATAAAACATCAACTTTATCAGCGACCATAAAACTAGAATAAAAACCAACTCCAAATTGACCTATTAAATTAGAATCTTTTTTTGAGTCTCCACTCATTTTAGAAAGAAAATTTTTAGTTCCAGATCTAGCAATGGTACCTAAATTTTGATTTAAATCTTTTTTATCCATACCAATCCCATTATCTGATATTGTTATAGTCCTATTTTTATCATCACTCACAAATGATACATCTATTCTTGGAACAAACTCTGAATTTTTAAATTTTGAATCTGTAAGCGTAAGAAACTTGTATTTATCTAAAGCATCTGATGAATTAGATATTAACTCTCTAAGAAAAATTTCTTTATTTGAATATAATGAGTGTATGATTAAATGTAAAAGTTGATTTACTTCAGTTTGAAACTTCTGCATTATTT
Source organism: Fidelibacterota bacterium (assembly GCA_014239355.1). Next base: position 3,976 of record JAAZYZ010000013.1, on the reverse strand, counting down.
TTTCTCTCCTTTAAATTAAATTTAATAGTTATAAATAAAATTAAAATCTTATAATTTGAATTATAAATTTAGCTATAATTTATTTTAAGAGTTCAACTTTTAAAAATCATTTTCTAATTATAGCAATCTTTTTAGAAATAGCATCCCCATCTTTATAACTTAAAATATAATAAATACCAGTTGATAAATATTCACCTTTATCATCTCTACCATCCCAATGAATAATATTTTGATTGTATTCTAAGTCATTAAAATGTTTTAATACACGCCCACTAATAGTTAATATTTTAACATCAGAACCTGAAAGTATTCTTTTTATAACCATCAAATTTCCTGATGGAATAGTAAATGGCTGAGGAGTAACATATAAACTTTCCTGATTATCGTTTTCAGATGAGTAAGGTATTTCTAAAATAGAAATACCACCTTCAGTTGCTAGGTAAACAATTCCATTTAAATCATCAAAAGCAATATCATAAACATAATTTGATAAAATTTGACTATTTTCATATGTAAAACCATCACCATTTGGCCATAAAGATGCATCACTTTTTATTACCCTAACACCATCATGACGCGTAACAATCCAGGCATTATTTTGAGCATCAGATCGAATTTTATCACCTTGTTGAAAACTCATATTAGTGTAAAATGGAATGGGATATATTTCTAGTAATTGTGTATTATTCAAAATGTACCCTTGTGCACCTTGGGGGGTTAATACCCATAAAATTTCTTGATTATTACTTATACCAATATCTAATGACCAAATTGTTGAATCTTCTCCATAGGGTAAATCTTCTGTATTTGAAGGATTAAGCCAAAAAACATTGCTATCATAATTTTCAATATCAGTATTATTCAGATAAGTATCCGTATATTGAAAAACTTTAATTCCCCCATCTGAAAAATCATTTGTACAACAATTGTTATTAGTGTTTTCATTTTTAAAACCTATCCATCCCCTATTGTATTTATCAAACGCAATTTCCGTTGGAACATAAGAAACTTCATCTTCTGAAAAGATATGCATCCAATGCTGATTATTGGTATTCACTTGAACAGAAACAGGATGATTAAACTCTTCAGAGAAAGGATTAACTACCCATACATTACCTTTAAAATCTTTTTTAATTTGATGAGTAACCATGTATTTATCTTCTACATTTTCATTTGAAATTCCATACAACCCATCTAGTGAACCAAATGGATAAGGTGTTGATTGCATAAATTCTGTTTTAGAGCTATCATATAAAAATAATTCAAAATTATTTGGATTAATTTCAATAATAGAAGCTTTTTTTTGAGAGAGATCTGGTTTAATACCACTATTATTAAACATAATATTACCAGATTGATTTTCCACAATTGACCATATCATTTTATCTCCTACTTGATAATCTAATATTATAAAATTAAAATTATCGTTTAGAGACAGTAAATCAATTGGAAATAAATTAGAATATTCTTCAGCAATAAAATAATTATATTTATTTTCATTATAAATAAAACCATGACTTTTAGTAACTCCAGCTAAAGAACCATCATCAAGGATAGTTATTGCATCATAACTATTTTGTAATAAAGTATTTGGTATAAAATGTTCAATAGTATTATTACTTATATCCACTTTAGCTAAGCCACCATTATTAATAGCTAAAAACAAATAATTATCAAATAAATAATAATCGTTAATAAAGAAAGATTCACCACATGAATAGAGTAATTCATAATTAGAATTATCAAAATAGTAACAATCTTTTGACGTGCAAAATAATTGACTATAATTATTAACTTTAATATCTATAGGGTTTGATTCAAATTCTAATACTAAACTAGCTATAAAATCTGTACTACAAAAATATACCTTATTATCTGTAGTTAAATAAAAACCTGATGCAATACGATGAAGAAATAAGACCTCTATATTATCTATAAATGCATCAAATGGGATTAAAGACCAAGAAGAACTAAAATTAAGATTATCTTCATTAAAATTAGCTACAAAAACACCTTGGTCAGTTGTAACATAAATATTCTCTTCATATAAATCAATATCAGTGATTTGATTAATATTCTCAGGAAAATCACCTGAATTATAATAATCAAGATAATATGGAATATTATTTTCATAATTAAACTCTAATATACCAATATCATTTTGATCAGTATAAATAACAAATACTTTTGAATCACTAAATTCTAAATCAATAATAGATTCTAAATTTGGTAATGAATAAATTGAATTGTATATCAAGTTATAATCAGAATCAAAAACTTGAATATTTGTATTTGGGGAATTACTTATAGCCCAAACAAGGTTTTTATTATCTACACCTATTAAAGATAAATTTAAATCGTTTAAAAAACTTTTCATAATCTGAACTTCATCATCTAATTTGATAATACCACCACTAGTTGCACCAATTATATAACCATTAGAATCTTGAGTTATTGAATTTGAATTAATTAATGAAGTCATTGACTCCCAATTGAAAACAGTCTGATTAGCAAATAGAAAGTAAGTAAGTGAAATGATTAATAAGCTATTTTTTATATTGTTCATACAATTTAAGCATTTTTAAACCAGCACTCGCTACTTCAGCTCCTTTATTTCTTTTAGAAATTAAAGCCCTTTCTTGTCCCTGCTTATAGTTCAATGCAGAAATAACTCCAAATGAAATTGGAACACCAGAGGACATAGTTAGTTTTGATATTGATTCAAAAACAAATTCAGAAATTTGCTCAAAATGGTTTGTTTCCCCTTTAATAATTACTCCAAGCGTTATAATAAGATCTGGATTTTTATTATCTAATAAATGCTTTACCATAGCAGGAATTTCAAATGCTCCTGGAACTTTTATAATATTCTTTTGATTTTTAAACCATTGTAGATCTTCCAATTCAATTTCTTCAATAGCTCCTTTGATTAATTGATCAGATAATTCATCATAAAAAGTACTTGCAACAATATATATATTCTTTCCATTAATTTTCATTTTTCATTTTCCCTTAAAATAAAATGACCTAACTTGTCTTTCTTAGTTTTTAAATATTGTTCATTGTTTTTATTAGGCTCTATACTTAAATTTTCTCTACTAACTATTTCTAAGCCATACCCTTCAAGGCCAATAATTTTTTTAGGATTATTTGTCATAAGCTTCATTTTTTTGATACCACATTCTTTTATTATTTGAGCTCCAATACCATACTCTCTTAAATCTGCTTCAAAACCTAATTTTTTATTAGCCTCCACCGTATCATACCCTTCTTCTTGAAGCTTGTATGCTAAAATTTTATTTTTTAAACCTATACCTCTACCTTCTTGCCTAAGATAAACCACTACACCTCTACCCTCATCATTTATTTTACTCAACGCAGCATCTAATTGCTCTCCGCAGTCACATCTTAGTGAACTTAAGATATCCCCTGTTAAACATTGAGAATGAACTCTAACTAAAATTTCTTCATTTAAATCCCAAGATCCTTTCATTATAGCTAAGTGATGATCACCATTAATTTTATCTTCAAATAATTTCATTGAAAAATTACCGTGTGCAGTTGGTAGGCTAATTTCTGTTAATTCTTCAACTAACTTTTCTCGATCATTTCTATATGAAATTAAATCTTGTACAGATATAATTGATAAATTATACTTTTTAGCAATTTCTACTAATTTATCTCCCCTAGCCATAGTGCCATCTTCATCAACAATTTCTACAATCAATGCTACAGGATCTAAATCTGCTAGTTTACATAAATCTATTCCTGATGATTTGGCAAGACCAGGACATATGTTTCCTCTGATTGCAAAAGATGGTGGGGTTCTCCAAAGAGCAGGTCATACAGAGGCTAGTATAGATTTATGTAAACTAGCAGATTTAGATCCTGTAGCATTGATTGTAGAAATTGTTGATGAAGATGGCACTATGGCTAGGGGAGATAAATTAGTAGAAATTGCTAAAAAGTATAATTT
>JAAZYZ010000012.1 GCA_014239355.1 Fidelibacterota bacterium | reverse complement strand
ATGTTTTTTCTGAAACGAATTTATCTATACTAGAGTTATTAACATATGAGTTTAATAAGATAGACCATATTGATTATGTTTTTAGTTTAGGGAGTCTTTGGGATGATGGCGATGGAAAAATTGGACAAGAATTATCAATTAATGAAAGATTAGAAAAAATTCAATCTAGTAATTTATACTCTGACTTGCTATCTAAAGATGGGAAAAGTAGTTTAATTATTTTACGTATAGATGAAAATATTTATTCTCATGACAGTAGAAAAGAAATATTGCTTCATATTGAAAATGTTATTAACTCATTTAAATTTGATATAGCTTCATTTAATGGTAATTCTATTTTGTTTTCAAATCAAAATGTTTTATCTGATTATTCAGTTGGCCCTTATTCTGCATTATCATCTATTATTGATGATATATATAATTATAATAATCAAACTAATATTTTAGGCGATAATTTATCTATTAAATCAATCAATGATTGTTATGATATTGTTAATAAAAATTCAGATATAGATATTAATTTAACTTTGGAGCATATTAATAAGCATTGTGATAACCCTATACTAATCAGTCGAGATTTAAAGATGAGTAAAATTATTTTTTCATCAGATAATTTTATTGATCGATCAATTCAACAAGAGATTGAAAATATAATTGAAGATAATGAATATAATAGATATTCAAGTTGGCAATGGCATGAAGCTGGTCTTCCTATTTTAAGAACTAGATATATTGAGCTTGTAGAATATGAAAGAGGCATTTTTATCCCTATTGCATTTATTATTGCTGCAATAACATTAATTTGGATTTTTAGGCAAATAAAAATACTTATTATTGCACTGACCTCCATTTTAGTATCGTTAATTTGGGTTTCTGGCATTATGTCTTTAGCCAATATTTCAATTAATGTAATTTCTTATTTAACTTTTAATTTATTAATGATTATTGGCGTTTCAGATGCAATCCATTTACTTATGAAATACCATGAAGAGATTAATAAAAATAAAGATAAAAAATATGCTCTTAAAAAGGTTATACAAAAAATTGGTTCTGCTTTATTTTTAACCAGTTTTACAACTGCTGTTGGTTTTTTATCTTTATCTATTACCAATATTAGAATTCTTCAAGAATTTGGTGTTATCATGGGTGTTGGTATAGGTATCTTATTTATTATTACAATTCTTATTATGCCTATTATGTTATTTTATATTAATATTCCTAAATCAATACATATTGAAAGATTAATCCTTAAAAGAAAAAAAAGTTTGTCTTTCCAATCTTTAAAAGCTGTTCAAGAATATCCAAAAGCAATTATAGTGACTAGCTTTTTTATTTTAATTTTATCAGTATATGGTTTATTTCAAATTGATTCAAATGTCACTGTTTTAGGAGATTTAAAGCCAAGCAATAAACTGCATAAAGATATTACTTTTGTTGAAGATAATTTTGGAGGAACTTTACCTTTAGAAATAGTTATAGCTGCAACAGGAGAGGCGTTATCAAAAGATCTTTATCTAAAAAATAATACCATAAATAGTATAGATAATCCAGAGTTTTATCAGAAAATAACTATTTTTATGAATAGATTAACTAATTATAGTAGCATAAAGTCTGTTTCAGGTTACTGGAATATTGATGGGAATATTAATCCTCAACAATCAAAGTATACAAATAAAGATAGAACAGAGATTAGAATTTCATGTGGTATTGAAAATATTGATTCTAACCAAGCTGATCTTTTAAAAGAAAATATTAGAAATGAGTATATTAATATTTTTGATAACAATAGTGGTTTAAAAATTACAGGTAGTACACTATTAGCTTTAAAAATGAATCGTTATCTAATCAAAAGTTTACTTAATAGTTTTGTTATTGCTTTTATTGTGATTTTTATATCAATGAATCTTTTGTTTCGTTCATTAAAATTATCTCTGGTTTCTATTGTTCCAAATGTGATACCTCTTTTATGTGCAGGGGCTGTAATGGGCTTTTTTGGAATTGAGCTTAGACCTGCAACGGCTATGACTTTTTCAATTGCATTAGGAATAGCTGTTGATGATACAATTCATTTTTTATCTAGATTTCGTTCTGAATTTATTATATCAAAAAATCATGAAAAAGCGACTACTACTACAATTTTAACTACAGGAAGAGCTATAATAGGCACAAGTATTACTCTTGGTATGGGTTTTCTTGTTTTGTTATTCTCTAACTTTAAACCTAATTTTGAATTTGGGATATTAGCCACAATAATTTTAATGATTGCGTTAATTTGTTCTTTAATTTTGCTACCTGCATTAATTAATCTTATTAAACCTTTAGAAAGAACGTATGAATAAAAATAAAATATATACTGACCAAGATGTATTAGATAATCTTTTAGATAAGAAAATAGTTGGTATTATTGGCTATGGAAACCAAGGGCGCGCTCAAGCTTTAAATCTTAAAGATTCAGGCATAACTGTTATAATTGGTTTAAGAGAAACAAGTCAAAATAAAATTCAAGCTAAAAAAGATGGTTTTTCTAATATAGTAAGCATTGATGAGTTAGTTAAAAAAAGTAATTTAATATGTTTTATGATTCCTGATGAGGAAATTCCAAATGTATTTAAAGGTATAGAAGAGTATTTAAATATTAAACAAGCATTGCTTTTTTCTCATGGATATTCTGTACATTTTAAAAAAATTAACATTCCTGAATTTGTAGATGTTATTATGGTCGCTCCTAGTGGAGCAGGTAAAATGGTTAGGCAGGAATATCTAAAGAATAAAGGTGTGCCTACTTTACTTGCTGTGCATCAAGATTATACTAAAAAAGCATTTCAAATAGCCCTTGCTTATAGTAAGGGTATAGGAGGGACTAAAGTAGGAGCATTTGTTTCTACATTTGAAGAGGAAACAGTTTCTGACATTTTTGGTGAGCAAGCCATTTTAACAGGAGGAATCCCATCATTAATTAAAAATTCTTTTGATATTTTAGTTGAGGAGGGGTACAGCCCAATAGTTGCTTGGTTTGTATGTTATTATGAAGTCAAATCAATTATTGATTTATTTCATGAACATGGTTTTGAATTTCTAAATGATTCTATAAGTAATTTAGCGGAATATGGAGGTTTAACTAGAGGTGAATTTTTAATTGATGATCAATTAAAATTAAAAATGAAAAAAATGATAAAAGAAATTAAAAGTGGGGCTTTTGTATCTGAATGGGAAAATGAAAAAAATACTGGAAGTAGATTATTAAATGATAAGAGAAAAAAAACAAAAAATTCAGAAATTGAAAAAATGAATCAAAAAATGCTAAAACTTTTATTTAAAAAATAAATTTATAAAATTTGTTTTGGAACTATTTGCAATTTCATTATTTAAATAACATATGATATCATATTTAAAAAAGGAGTTTACAATGAATCGTTTAACCTATTTAGCTGTTTTAAGCTTATCTATATCTTTTTTGTTTTCTGACTATACTGGTGTAAGTGGTCCTAAGGATAAAGGTGATTTTTCTTTTCAAAAGACACGTAAAGGTGTGATTAAAAAGGGTACTCAAAACAGTGATTTAAAAGTTGAATTAACGCAATTAGAAGAAGAGTTTAAATTAGACTATGATGAAATAAAATCTCATTATAAAGAAAAAATTTCAGGTTTAAAGGATCTACAAAAATCTGAAGTTAAAAGTTTAAAGACTAATTACAATAACCGTAGAAAAGCTATCTATAAAAAATATGGTGTAAAGCCTCCTAAAAAAAATGAAGGCCATACTATAGAAGGTTCTGATGTTTATAAACCTACAAAAAAAGAAAGGGTTCAATCTCCGGTTAAAAGATCTATAAAATAGTTTATTCTGTTTGCAATAAAAAACCCTCTAAATAATATTTATTTCATTTGTTGTCTTCCTTTTCAATATTTTAGAGGGTTTTTTTTATATTTATGCTAATTTATAGGTGAAACATTTACTAATTAAAGGTTCTTATGCAGTTTTGGACATTTTTAATTTCTATGATGCCAGTAGGGGAATTACGTTTTTCTATACCATTTGGTATTTTTTCTGGGCTACATTGGGCAGAAGCATTTATATATTCTTTTATAGGTAATTCTTTAATTACAATCATTATAATTTATTTAATTGATTATTATAAAATGGATAGAATTACTAATATTATTATAAAAATTCCTTTTGTTGGGATTATTTTTAAAAAATGGCAAAATAGAGCAATTAAGAAAAGTCAAAAATTTAATAATTTAACTTATACTGGTTTAGCCTTATTTGTTAGTATTCCTTTACCAATAACAGGCGCATGGACAGCAGTGATGATTTCTAGTTTATTACATTTAAAGCCATTCAAATCATTTATATTTATTTCTTTAGGTTTGATTGTAAGTGGTACAATTATAACAGTAATTTGTAGCAATTTTAGTAATTTAATGGAATATATTTTTATAAATAAAGAGCAAATAACACTGTTTATAAAATCGATTTCATAAAAATAGGAGAATTATGTTAGATAGTTTAAATCAATACAAAAATTCATTTAAGCACTACACTGAGTTAAGAATTCAGGAGAATAGAAATTTTAGAGTAGGGCTATTAAATGGTAATCTAGTAACAAATGACCAGTCTGTTGAAAGTGGAGTTTCATCTAGAGTATTTAAAGATGGTGATTGGGGCTTTTGTTCAAATGCTGAGATTAATGAAAACTCAATAGGGAAAGTAATTAAATCATCAAGTGAGAATGCCTCTTTCCTTAATAGTCGAAACTCAAACAAGTGTGGAATCCTTCTACCTGAAGATATATTTAATTATGAATTAGATTTAACCACTAAAAAAAATAAAAATTCTAATAGTTTTTGGATAGACTTTATAGAGGATTTAGATAGCTACATACTTAATAAATACAAACAAATTTCATCTAGAAAAATAATTTTAGGTAACCTAGATATGGAAAAGAATTTGCTTACTTCATCTGGTACTGAATCATATTCTATGACTCCTAGATCATTGCTGTATATTGTTTTGACTACAGAAAGAAATGGTGATCCAGTAGAGTTGATGGATGTATTTGGTGGTTTAGGTCAATTAGAAGATAATTTTGAAAATGTAGAAAGCTTTTATCCTAAAATAGATCAACTTGTTGAAAAGTTAATGCAAAAATCAGTTGGAGTGCATGCAAAAGCAGGCTATCATGATGTTGTATTAGATGCAGATTTAGCGGGAATTTTAGCTCATGAAGCTATAGGACATACAACTGAAGCAGATCTTGTTATGGGAGGTTCTGTAGCGGGTGATTATCTTAATAAAACAGTTGCTAGTGATTTAGTTACATTAATTGATTATGCTCATACAAACGATAATAAAATATGTCCAGTACCTGTTTTTGTTGATGATGAAGGTACTAAAGCAAAAGATGTTACCATCATTAAAGATGGAATATTAAAAAGTTATATGCATAATAAAGATAGTGCACATGAGTTGAATATGAATATTACTGGAAATGCTAGAGCATATAAATATTCAGATGAACCTTTAATTAGAATGCGAAATACTGCTATACAGCCTGGTCAAGATAAATTAAATGATATGATATCATCTATTGATAATGGATATTATTTAACTAGAAGCAGCAATGGTCAAGCAGATTCTACAAGTGAATTTATGTTTGGTGTTGTGATGGGGTATGAAATTAAAAATGGAAAAATAAAACAGGCTATTAAAGATACAACAATTTCAGGTATTGCATTTGATGTTTTAAAAACTGTTACAATGATTTCCGATGAGATGGTTTGGAGTTCAGGTGGTATGTGTGGTAAAAAACAGATTATTCCTGTAGGTATGGGTGGTCCTGCAATTAAATGTAAGTTAAATATTGGGGGACGATAAATGAATTTAAAAGAAGCGTTATCTTATGCTTTAGATAAATTATTAGATTTAGGTATGGATCATGTTGAAGGTGCTATTAGTGAATCTGAAAAAAAAGAATTAAATATTGAGTCTGGAAAAATGTCATTATTTAGAACAACTTTTAGTAATTCTTTAAGTTTAGAAGCAATTAAAGATTTTAAGCAAAGTACTATTAATGTAAATAAGATAGATAAAAACTCAATTGATAATTCAATCAACTCTTTAATCGACAGTGTTGAATCTTCTCAGAAAGATGATGCTAATTCTATTTCTGAAAAACAATCTGATGCTATATTTACAAAAGGTCAAATAGTTCCTGATTTAAATTTAATGTATGATAGAGTAGAGGATTTTAGTAATTATGTTAAAAGTGAGCATAAAAAAATTATTCTTGAGGCAGTGACATTAGATCATAATTCTTCAAAAACTTATATTGCTAATAGTAATGGAGTTGACTTTGAAATTAATAAAGGACTTTATAGTTTTTCAGCTATGTTTACCGCAAAAGATGGTCTTGATACATCTTCTTTTAATTATACTGGTGTAAATAGACTAAAGTTAGATAATCACTTTAAAGAGCAGGGATATATTGCTAATCTTTTAAAACAATCTGAAGAACAGTTAAAATCATTTCCTATAAAGGATAAATTTATAGGTCAAGTAGTTGTTACTCCGCATTGTTTGCCAGATTTTATATCTTTTATTGATAACAGTATAAGTGATAGCGCTTTGATATCTGGAACTTCAATATATAAAAATAAGATTGCAAGTAAGATAACTAGTGATATTTTTTCACTTTCTTCTAATCCTGTAGATAGTCGAATTGATTCTGGCTATTTTATAACTGGCGATACCTATAAAGCTGAAAATGTAGATATTATTAAGAATGGTATTTTGAATACTCATTTGTTATCATTGTATGGAGCAAAAAAAACAGGCGGAAAACGTATTGCAAATCAAGGTGGCAGCTATATTGTTGAATCTGGTTCTGATTCACTGGATGATATAATTAAAAATATTGATAGAGGTATTTTGTTATGTCGTTTTTCGGGGGGAAGTCCAAGTGATAGTGGAGATTTTTCAGGTGTAGCAAAAAATAGTTATTATATTGAAAAAGGAAAAATAAAGTTTCCTATAATCGAAACGATGATTTCAGGTAATATCAGTCAAATGTTTATGAATATAACTAATGTATCAAAAGAAAATGTTGATTTTGGTGATTCAATTTTACCTTGGGTTAGTTTTGATGGGGTAACAATTTCATGATAAAGAAAATATTAATTTTCTTATTAATTTTATCATTTTCTTATTCTAAAAGTTACCAATTTAATGATTCTTTTAATCAGTTTGGAGTTTCTTTATTTAAAAAGATTAACTCTAATGATGATTCTAGTTTCATGATCAGCCCTTTTAGTATTTCTTATGCACTGATGATGGTTAATTATGGAGCTTCAGGAAAAACTTCTGATGAAATTTTGTCAATATTGAATCTTGATAATTCAAATTTTTCTTTTAATCCATACAATGATATAAATTCAAAATTTAAAATTAATAATAGTATTTGGATTCAAAATGATAATTGTTACAATCCAAATCTAGAGTTTATTAATTATATTGATTCTGTTTTTTATGGAAAAGTGTCATATGTAAATTTTTATAAGGATAGATTATCTATTATTAAAGATATAAATGATTGGGTAGATGAAAAAACATTTGGAACTATTCAAGAAATTGTATCTGAAAATGATATAAAAAGAAATACTACTCAAGCCCTATTAAATACTGTTTATTTTAAAGATAGTTGGCAATTTCCATTTGATAGTTTAAAAAGCAACCTTAGTACTTTTTACTCTACAAACAGCAACTCTAAGATGGTCTTTATGAATAAGAAAAATAAATTTGCGCACTATAAAAATACTAATTTTCATCTTTTAGAATTACCATATCAAACTGATGGGGTCTCTATGTTTATTTTCCTCCCATCTCAAGATATTAATATAAAATCATTTATTCATAGTTTAGATTACCAGTTAATATCTAGCTCTATTGATAGTTTAGAGTACGATCTTGGTAATATATCTGTTCCGAAATTCAATTTAGATTATTCAGTATCACTAAAAGACTATTTAGTTAGTATGGGTATGCCAACAGCTTTTAACCCAAAAGATGCTAATTTTGATAATTTTTGGGATTTTAAGCAGCAATGTAAAAAATATCCACCTAAACATTATATTGATTTAGTAAACCACAAAACTTATATCAATATTGATGAGAATGGAACAGAAGCATCTGCAGCAACAGCTGTGATTATAAGTAGGGTAACTTCTATCAGGCCTGATAAATATTTTGTTTTTAATGCAAACAGACCTTTTGTTTATATGATATACGATAAAATTAATAATACTATCATGTTTTTAGGCCAATATTCAGGATAATAGATTGCTTACAGTTTATAGCCAAAATAATAAATGTGATAAGAATTTTCATTTTTTGCATGGAAATTCTTTTACTCCATCTTCATACAAAAATTTTTTAGATGGCTTATCACAAAAGGGAGGAGTTAAGGTATCAGTATTAAGGCCTTTATGGAATAAAGGCAGTTTAACTAATTTTTCTAATTGGGATATTTTTTTAAACGATTATTTAGATTCGATTAAAGATGAGGATAAGATTATTGGGATAGGTCACTCAATAGGTGGTAATATTCTATTAAAGGCAGCCATAAAATATCCAGAAAAATTTGATAGAATTATATTGTTAGACCCAACTTTTTTCCCTCCTAAAACTATAATGGCATGGAAAGTTATCAGCTTATTTAAAATGCAGTCTTATTTTTTACCTTATATAAAGCGTGCTAAAAATAAGAGAATGAATTATTCTTCTATTAAAGAAATGTTTAAAACTTATAGAGAGTATGAAATTTTTTCTAAATTCTCTAATGAGGATTTGCTTTTATTGGTTAATTCATTAGTTGAAATTAAAGGAAATAAGATTGAATTAATTTTTGATAATAAATGGGATGCACAAATCTATAGGTCAGGATTGGTGAATGATATGTTTATTTGGAAACATATTTCAAATTTAAATGTTCAAACTATGATAGTAAGAGCAGAAAATTCTGATGTATTTTTAAGAAAAACATCAAAATATGTTTTAAAAAAGAATGGTAGTATAATTATTAAAGATCTTATGAATTCAGATCATTTATTTCCAATCAATAATTATGCAAAAACTTTAGAATTAATAAACAGATTTATTAAATAAGGTTATTTAAAAAGCTTTATAAAAATATTAACATTGATTAAGTTACTTATATGAAGAAAAAAGTTATAATATTTATTTTATTTTCTATCTTTTTTGGAAACCAAAGACTTCTTTTGTTATACCCTGATGCAGATCTTTCGAATACTGGAAAATTAAATGTTAGTGATGTGAATGCAATACACCTTTTATTTACAGATGGATTTAATACATATTCTGATTTCGATTTGGTTGTTCCATCTGATAATGCGATCTGTTATTCTTCTGAATGCGCAACTGCGTTAGCTGTCGAATATAATGCTGACCAGGTGGTAACTAGTAAAATTAGAGTTTTAGGATCAAAAATTATATTTACGGGAATGATTCAAAATATTGATAGTTCAGATGAATTTACAACACGTATTACAGCTTTAAATGTAGAAGATATGGAAAATGCAAGTTATCGTTTAGCTAAATCTCTTATAAATAGAGATTCAATTGAGGATGCAGTTGATATTGATAATATTATTGAATCAGAGGAAGAAGAGGCTACCAGAAGGAAAAGTCTTAGTAGGGTAGGTTTTGCAGTAGGATTTTTAGCTCCTATAAATGGAGATAGATATTATTATTATGATAATAATCAAAATTACAAAAAATGCTCATTTCTTAATTTAGGTTATGTGCAAAACTGGGAGTTAAAATCTAACAATTCAATTCTTATGGATGCATTTGTTAATTTTGGCCTTGGTCCTGGTATGGATTCTCAAAATCCTGCAATGATTTTTGGTGTTGATTTAACATATAATTATTTTAAAAACAAAACAGATAATTCTATGTTTTATGGTTATGGTCTAGGTTGGCATTTTGGTCCTGAATCAAAAGATATTATTCCTTATGAAGATGGGTCCTGGAGTGTCGATCAGGAGTTTACAAATAGAGCAGCTTTAATAGGTCAAGTGGGTTATGTCTTTATGCGAACTTATGATATGAATGTAATGCTTAGAGCAAAATATCATTTAGAAATTACTGATTGGTCTTCAGAGTTTGATAATGGTATTACATTTAATGTTACTATTGTTAATAAAAAACGAAAGCTTACTAATCTCCAGAGAAATCAAACAAATAATAATAATGTTGAGTATCGTTTCCCTTTATTAGAATTATTGTATCGTATATTAGAAAATTAAATTTTTATATATAGTATCAAAGCCTGACTTTTTATAAATTTTCACTATTAAATTTTATTTACTTATTTGGAGTTATGTATGCATTTTCGAATTATTTTTTACTTATCACTAATTTTATCACTTTCTTTTTCTGCTTATTTAAAGGATATTCCTCAAAAAATTAAACAGCCTGATGGCTCTGTTATTGATTGTTTTTCTTCTGGGGATGAGTTCTATAATTGGGTTCATGATAAAGAAGGATATACAATAGTTAGAAGTGAAATTGATGGCTTTTGTTACTATGCTAATGAAGATTTAAGTCCATCAACTTATAGGGTTGGGCAAGTTAATCCAGAAGTTTTAGGTATTAGAAAATGGATTAAATTACCAAAAGAAGACTATCTGGCAATAAGAGATGAATATATAGAAAATGATATTAAAAGAACCCCTACTTTAGGAACAGTAAATAATTTAAATGTATTTATTAGATTTTCTGATGAAGATGAATTTACAGGTAGCTTTACTTATTATGATACTCCATTTAATTTAGAAGAAGGCCCTTCAATGAGGCATTATTTTAAGGAAGTTTCTTATGATATGTTAGATGCACCTACAACTCATTTTCCATTAGCAAATGGTGAAACTATAATATCTTACCAAGATGATTATCCAAGAAATTATTATGAGCCTTATAACGCTCAATCTAACCCTGATGGATATACAAATGATCGTACAGAAAGGGAACATACTCTCCTTAGGAAAGCTATAGAATTTATTGAAGATGAAGTGCCCTTAGATTTAATAATTGATGGTGACAATGATAATAGAGTAGATAATGTTACTTTTCTTGTTTATGGTAGTCCAGGAGCTTGGGCTGATTTATTGTGGCCACATAGATGGAGCTTGTATTCTCAAAATGTATTTATTCATGGTAAGCAAGTATGGGATTATAATTTTAATATGGAAACAGGTGGGTATTTTACTGTAGGTACATTATGTCATGAATTTAATCACTCTTTAAGTGCTCCTGATTTATATCACTATAATGAGACGGGTGCTCCCGTTGCTTGTGGTGGATGGGATGTGATGGATGCTTCTGGAGAAATGCCGGGATATATGGGGGCTTTTATGAAGGCAAAATATGGGCATTGGATTCAAGATGTGAATGGTGATGGACAAAGGAATCATTATGATATACCTCTTCTTGATAGTCCAGGAACATATGAATTAAATCCTCTTCATGATTCTACAAATTATGCTTATAGATTAAGATCTCCTTATACTGATAATCAGTATTTTGTAGTTGAGTATAGAGTTAAACAAGGATTGTATGAGACTACCACTCCAGGTAATGATAACGGTCTTCTTGTTTATAGAATCAATACATGTTGCGGTGGTAATGCACAAGGTCCTCCTGATGAGGTGTATATTTATAGACCGAATGGTGACGCTGATACTAATGGAAATTTGGGTCAGGCTATTTTTAGTGAAAGTGTAGGAAGAACGAAAATTAACGACCAAACGAACCCTTCAGCATTTTTGTATCCAGGAAGCTTAGGTGGTGGTGAATATTGTGATGATTCAAATGGTTGTGATGGTGGTTTATATATTAAAGATGTAGGTGTACCAGGAGAAACAATTTCCTTTAAATATTTACCTATCTTTTTAAATGCTAATTTAAGAAGTTTATCAAATGATACTGATGGTGATGGGATTTTAAATCCTGGTGAGGACGCAACATTGAATTTTGTAATAGAAAATACTTCAGTTGATGGATTTGCCTATGCTTTGACTGCAAATTTAGAATCCAACGAGTATTTTGATATATTAAGTGATGAAGTATTTATAGAGGAGCTTCCTGCAGGGCAAGAGTCTGCTATATTCTCCTTTGATATTAAGGTTAATGATGACGCTCCAATTGGTCAATTTATAATGGGAATGAATATATCTGCAACGGTATATCAAGAAAATTTTGGAGATTTTGATTATACAGATACAGTTGAATATGATTTTGATATTTCAATTAATCAGAAGGGCTTTCCATATGAAAGTGTAGATCAGGTATTTTGTGCTCCAGCTATAGTGGATATTGACCAAGACGGGACCATTGAGCTTATATTTGGTGATAATTCTGGTATGTTTTATATCTTAAATCAAGAATGGATGTCTCTTTATAATTCTTATGATATGGGGGACGAAATATGGGGAGCTCCAGCAATTGATGACTTAGATGGTGATGGAGATTTAGAAATTGCTATTACCTCTAAAAATGGCTTTTTCTATATATTTAACCATTTAGGGAATGTGATTTATGAATTAGATACAGAAGAATTCTTAACGGGGGTTCCTGCAATTGATTCTGATAAAAATGTTTATTTTGCTTCATTTGATAGTGATGGGAAAATTTATAGATCTTTTTGGTCTGAATTAGATGGAGATTATTTGATTGATCACATCACTATTGATAAAAAAATCCAAAAAGGTGTAGCTCTTCATGATTTAAATGGTGATGGATTAGATGAGATTGTGTTTGGTACAGACGATAATACTTTAGAGGTACTTTCCTATTCTGGTAACCTTGGAGATATTTATGAATTAGGAGGCAAGGTTAGAAGTGCTCCAATTATTATTGAATTTAGAGATGATGAATATCTTATTGTGGCAGGATCCAAGGATAATAATTTGTATGCATTTAATCCTATTTTGGGGACAGAACAGTTTGTCTACGAAACAGGTGGTGATGTAGAGAGTCCATCTGTCTTTGAGCATAGACAGTATGGCACAGTAATTGTGTTTGGTTCTTCTGATGGTAAATTATATATGATTGATACTAATGGGAACGATGTATTTGGATGGCCAAAAGATTTAGGTGGTCCAGTTAAAGGTAGTCCTGCAATATCGGATATAGATGGCGATGGTTTAACTGATATTGTTATTGGACAATCTGAGGGTAAATTTTATGCATTTAATGAAGACGGTGATCTTTTAAATAATTTTCCAATGGTAATTGAGTTTCCTTTTACAGCATCTCCTACGGTAGGGGATATAGATTTAGATGGAGATTTAGAGGTATTAGTTGGGGCGAGTACAGGGCTTTATGCTTATGACATAAAAAATAACAATGGCAACAATTCTAATTATTGGTCTATGTATAGAGGTAATTATCAAAGAACTGGTTATTTTGAAGCGATAACCTCACTTGATACAGAGTTTGAGTATTTACCTAAATTTTTTAATATTGCTTCTGTTTATCCAAATCCATTTAATCCAAAGGTTACTATTAAAATTGATGTGCCTAATAATGAGATATTCAATTTATCAATATATAATTTAAAAGGCTCATTGGTGCGTGAACTTTATAGTGGATTTAAAAGTGCTGGTACACACCTATACAGCTGGGATGCATCAATGCATTCAAGTGGTATTTATTTTGTTAGATTATCAACAAATGATAACTATAAGTCTAATAAAATTATGCTAGTTAAATAAATAACATAAAGGAATACTTTATGATTTTGGTAAGAAGATATACTTTTCAGGCAGCTAGAAAGTTAACAAAGATAGATCCGGATCATATTTGTGCAAATCTTCATGGACATACCTTTCATGTAACTATTAAAATAGAGGGTGATTTAAATCCTGAAAATGATTTTGTGATGGACTTTTTTGATATAGATAAAATCTTTGATGAATTAATCTACAAACCTCTTGATCATAAGTATTTAAATGACCTTAAAGGCTTAGACAGTCCAACAACTGAAAATATAGCAAAATGGATATGGGATAAACTTATTAAAGGATTAGATAATTTAATGGAGGTACGTGTTTTTGAAAATGATGTTTATGGTTGTGTTTACAGGGGAGATTAGTAAGCTATGTACGGTAAATTAATTTTAGTTAGACACGGGCAATCTATTTATAATGAAGAGAATCGTTTTACAGGTTGGAAAGATGTTGATTTAACCCAAAAGGGTGTAGATGAAGCTATTGCATGCGCTTCCTTATTAGGTGATGAAACGATTGATTTAGCGTTTACTTCTAACCTGAAGAGAGCTCAAAAAACTTTAAATCTAATATTAGGAGAGTTAAACCTTAATCTCGATATTACCAAAAATGAAGCACTTAATGAAAGAGATTATGGTAGTTTAGTAAGTCAAAATAAGTTCGAAGCTGCAGAAAAATACGGTAAAGATATGGTTCAAAAATGGAGGAGAAGTTATGATATTCCTCCTCCTGATGGAGAATCATTAAAGATGACTTTAGAAAGAACGGTTCCATATTTTAAAAATACTATTTTTCCTCTTTTATCTAAAAATAAAACTATTATCCTCTCAGCACATGGTAATAGTATAAGATCTATAGTGATGGATTTACTGTCTATTTCAAGAGAAGATATATTAAAAACTGAAATTGGCTGGTGTGAGCCATGGGTATTTGAATTTAATGAAAATGGTGATGTTGTTAATTTGAGTATAGATAACGCTTCTGATAAAAATAGTGATAGTCATTTACCTGAGAAATATTATGTTAAAAAATAAATGTTCAATAATATCTTTTAGTGGAGGTATGGATTCAACCTCATTGTTACTTAACCTTTTAAGTAAAAAACACGATATTTATGCAATTTCATTTAAATATGGACAGAAGCATGGGGTAGAGGTGGGTCTTGCTAAAAAGAATATATCTTACCTTGAAAATAACGGTTTTAAATCTCAGATAAATCATAAAGTATTCGATATATCAAATATTTTATCCAATTTTAATTCATCATTAATAGATAAAAAACAAGATGTACCAGAAGGGTATTATAAATCCGAAAATATGAAGAGTACTTTTGTGCCTAATAGAAATGCAATATTTTTCTCATTAATCTATGGATATGCTATTTCTTTAGCTAAGAATTATAAAGAAAAAATATCTATCTCAATTGGGGCTCATTCTGGTGATCATGCGATATATCCTGATTGTAGGTTAGAATTTTTTGAACAATTATTTAAATCATTTCAAATTGGTAATTGGGATTCAGATTGTATTGAGCTTTATATCCCTTATATCAATATGGATAAAAAAGAAATATTAATAGATGCAGAAAAATCAATCAATAAATTAAATTTAGATTTTGATGCCATATTTAAGAATACGATTACTTCCTATTCTCCCAATAGTAACGGTGTTTCTAGTGGGAAAACAGGCTCTGATATTGAAAGAATATTAGCATTTAATAGTTTAAATAGAAAAGATCCAATAAAATACCAAGATTCTTGGGAGAATGTGCTTGATAATGCCCTTAAAACAGAGAAGGAATTTATAAGTGAGTAGTCTATTTACTAAGATAATTAATAGAGAGATAGAAGCTGATATTGTTTATGAAGATAATGATATTATAGCCTTTAATGATATTAATCCGAAAGCTCCTATTCATATTCTAATTGTACCTAAAAAAGAAATTAGAACTTTAAATGATTTAGAAGATAACGATCAAGAAATTATTGGTAAAATTTTTTTAACTGCTAAAAAATTAGCTAAAAAATTAAATATAGACAAAACAGGATATAGAACAATTTTTAATTGTAATGAGCATGGGGGGCAGACTGTTTTTCATATTCATCTACATTTGTTAGGAGGAAGGCAGCTTCTTTGGCCTCCAGGATAATAGTTATGGAATTTGATTTTAAAAAAATAGAAAAGAAATGGCAGAAATTTTGGGACGAAAACGTCACCCAGAATTTAAGTGATACGAACAAAAAGTTTTACTGCCTTACAATGTTTAGTTATCCATCTGGAAGTAATCTTCATGTTGGTCATTGGTATAACTATGGTCCTACTGATTCTTATGCAAGATTTATGAAGATGAATGGATATAATGTATTTCAACCACAGGGTTTTGATTCTTTTGGTTTACCAGCTGAAAATTATGCAATTAAACACGGTATACACCCTAGAGAAAGTACTGAACAAAATATAGCTACCATGAAAAATCAACTAAAATCTATAGGAGGGATGTTTGATTGGGATGCGGAAATTAGAACATCAGATGAAAGTTACTATAAATGGAATCAATGGATTTTTTCTAAATTATATGAT
>JAAZYZ010000011.1 GCA_014239355.1 Fidelibacterota bacterium | reverse complement strand
TCCTTGAAAAAATCAACAATAAAGTCTTTTTCAATCATCACTCCATTGATTTTTATTCTCTCTCTAAAATCAACTAAATGAGGAGAGGTGTATAAACCTACATTATATTTCGATTCTTGTAATATTGAGGATAGCATATGTGCAGTAGATCCTTTTCCATTAGTGCCTGCAATATGTATTGATTTAAAATCTTTATGTGGATTATTTAAATGATTAGTTAATTTTATAATATTATTTAAATCTTTTTTATAAGCTGAAGGACCAACATTTTGATACATTGGCAACTTACCATACATCCATTTTAAAATTGAATTATAATCCAATAATTTATGTAATAATGAAATTTCTAATAATCATAAAAACACCAGCACCCGCAATAAATCCAACAAAGGCAATCCATGATATTTTTTTCAAATACCAGAAAAAATTTATTTTTTCCATTCCCATTGCTACAACACCAGCAGCAGATCCAATTATTATCATGCTACCTCCTGTACCCGCAGCGTAAGCTATAAAATGCCATAATTGATCATTCATTTCAACAGTAAACATACCAATACTTGCAGCAACCAGCGGTACATTATCAATTAGTGCAGATGCTACTCCTAAAAATATAGGCAAAATATCAGAGAAAGATGATGCATTTAATTCTGATCCTAACTTTGGCAAACCTTTTAGTTGATCTGCAAAATTATATAAGATTCCAATAGATTCTAAAGCTGCAACAGCCATTAAAATACCTAGAAAAAATAGAATACTAGGCAGTTCAATTTTTGTTAGAGCCTTATGAACTGGGCTTTGATGATGTCTTTCTTCATCAATACCTGCATCTATATCAGGACCTGTTGCTTTTGACAAAGCAAATTCTCTATTACTATATATTTCAGCAAAAACTGAAACAAGTCCTAAAGCTAACATCATTCCAACATAGGGAGGCAAATGTGTAATTATTTTAAAGACAGGCACAAAAACAATAGCAGATAAACCTAAAATTAACATTCTCAAAGAATACTTATTTCCATCATCATTAATTGGTTTTAGTTTAATATCTCCTTTGAATACTGGAAGCATTGAAGCTATTCCAGAAGAAACAACCATACATACAATAGAAGGAATTAACAGATATGAAATTAATTCAGGTGTAGTAACTTTTTTGCCAATCCATAGCATAGTAGTAGTAACATCTCCTATTGGAGACCATGCTCCACCTGCATTAGCTGCAATTATAATTATTCCAGCATACCACAATCTTAAATTTCTATTTGATACAACTTTTTGCAATATTGAAATAAGCACTATAGTAGCTGTTAGATTGTCAATGATTGCTGATAAAATAAATGCTAAACCAGAAAAAACCCATAAGATCCCTTTCTTAGTTTTAAGATTAATTATCTTTTGAAAAACACTAAAACCGTTGAAATAATCTATAATCTCAACTATAGTCATTGCTCCAATAAGGAAAACTAATATCTCAGCAGTTTTTCCTAAGTGGTATAATAGAGTATTTTCTAAATATTTTGACTTTATAGTTAAAGCTTCACTAGCAAAACCATCAACAAGTTTGTGTGTATATGGATCAAACCATTCTCTAATACTATCTAAATTAAGAGCGATAATTGCCCAACAAACTGCCATTGCAGCTAATGCTGGTATTAACTTATCAATTTTGATATTATGCTCAATAGTTATTAGAAAGTAACCTAAAACAAATACTATAATTACTGCTAAATCCATCTGTCAATTAATTAATTACAATATAAAATAAAAGTTTAATAATTCTAATAATTTGATATTAAATTATTTATAAATCATACCGCTTGAATGATCCTTATTAGCACCAGTAACAGATTTAAGAATGTTAATCTCCCCTCTTAATTTTAAAACACCTAAAAAACCAAAAATTAATGCTTCCTTAAAATCAATCAGAATATCATCTGGAATATTAATGTGATTCTCTAATCTATTTGTAATCAATTCAATTAAAAATTTATTTCTTACTCCCCCGCCAGTAATTAAGATAGTTGAAGCATTGTTTTTAATTGCATTTTGTGTTTGGATTGCTATATGCTCAGAATATGTTCTTAAAATATCTGGAACTTGAATATTATATTTATCAATTATATTATATATAATATTAATCACCCACTCTATTCCAAGAGATTTTGGATTAAATTTTGAATAGTATTCAATTGAATTTAATTCATCTAATAACTTTGATTCAATTTTACCTTCCCTTGCAATTAATCCATCCTTGTCAAAATCATAACCAATAATATTAGAGTAATGATTTAAAACAGTGTTGACTGGACAAATATCAAATGCGGTAATTTCAGAATTACATTTGTATGAAATATTA
>JAAZYZ010000010.1 GCA_014239355.1 Fidelibacterota bacterium | reverse complement strand
TTTTACTAAATTTTGGGTCAATAAAAGATATAAACATGGCAAAGAAATTTAAAGAAGTAAATAATCAAATTAATTTTGTTGAATTAGAACATGAAATTCTCAAATTTTGGGAAGAAAATGATATATTCAAAAAATTAGTAACAAAGAATAAGGGTAATAAACCTTGGTCTTTTATGGATGGTCCTATTACTGCAAATAATCCAATGGGTGTCCATCATGCTTGGGGTAGATCTTTGAAAGATATTTTTCAACGTTTTTATGCTATGAATGGTTATGATTTAAGATATCAAAATGGTTTTGATTGCCAAGGATTATGGGTAGAAGTAGAAGTAGAAAAGGAACTTGGGTTTAAATCAAAAAAAGATATTGAAGATTTTGGAATTGAAAAATTTGTTAATATGTGTAAGGATAGAGTAACAAAATTTTCAAAAATTCAAACAGAACAATCAAAAAGATTAGGATATTGGATGGATTGGGATGATTCATATTATACAATGTCTGATGAAAATAATTACACAATTTGGGGTTTTTTAAAAAAATTATTTAATGAAGATAAAATATATAGAGGAACAGATGTTGTTCCCTGGTCAGGAAGATCAGGGACGTCTTATTCTCAAATGGAAATTATTGAAGGAAGAAAGTTAGTAGCACATCGTTCAGTATTTGTAAAATTTCCTTTAATTGATAGAGAAAATGAATATTTATTAGTGTGGACTACTACCCCATGGACTCTTACATCAAATATTGCGGCAGCAGTAAATGTGAATTTAGATTATGTTAAATTAAAAGCATCTGATGGTTCTATTTATTATTTTGCTGAAGAAAATCTAAAATTCCAAAGATTAGAAAAACAGTTTAAAGATAAAAAACAATGGATTAAGGACGTTCCTAAACTTAAAACTATAGAACAAATCTTTAATGAAAGAGGTGGTTATACTATTGAAGATAAAATTAAAGGTTCAGAACTTGTAGGATTAAAGTATCAAGGTCCATTTGATGATTTAGAAGTGCAAAATTTACCCGGTGGATTTCCATTTACTAATGAAGCTTTAAAAGAACAGGGGATTACAGCAATTGATTGCCATAAAGTAATTGATGGTGGTAAAGATAATATTGGAAATGATATTGTTGTTGCAGGAGAAGGTACTGGTATTGTTCATATGGCGACGGGTTGTGGAGCTATAGATAATAAAATTGGCAAGAAAAATAACTTGGTAGAAATTGCACCTTTAGATGATGAAGCTAAGTATTTATCAGGATTTGGTTTTTTAACTGGAAAGATTGCTACTTCAGAGTCTACAAGAGATCAAATCATACAACACCTTAAATATAATCATTTTCTGTTATATCAAGAAGATTATCCTCATGTATATCCTCATTGCTGGCGTTCAGGAGATGAATTAGTTTATAGAAGCGTAGATGAGTGGTATATCAATATGGATTGGCGAGATAACATTAAGAAAGTAGTTGGAGATATTAATTGGATTCCAGAATGGGGTCATGATAGAGAGATGGAATGGCTTGAAAACATGGGTGATTGGATGATATCTAAAAAAAGATTTTGGGGATTAGCATTACCAATTTGGGTATTTGAAGACAAATCTTTTTATGTTGTAGGTTCAAAGGAGGAATTAGAAGAGTTAGCTATCGAAGGTTTTGAAGAATTTAAAGATCAAACTCCCCATAGGCCTTGGATTGATAAGGTAAAAATTAAACATCCTGAAACAGGTTTGATTGGGACTAGAATACCTGATGTTGGAAATCCATGGCTTGATGCTGGGATTGTTCCATATTCAACATTAAAGTATAATACAGATAAAGATTATTGGAATAAATGGTTTCCAGCTGATTTTGTAGTTGAATGTTTTCCAGGACAATTTAGAAATTGGTTTTACTCACTATTGGCGATGTCAACAATGCTAGAGCAAAAAGCTCCTTTTAAAACTTTATTAGGGCATTCATTGGTTAAAGATGAAACCGGTAGAGATATGCATAAATCATGGGGAAATGCTATTTGGTTTGAAGATGCTGCTGAAAAGATGGGTGTAGATGTTATGAGATGGCTCTATGCGAGTCAAAACCCCGAGCATAATTTACTTTTTGGGTATGGAATAGCAGATGAGATTAGAAAGAAAGTAATTACTTTATGGAACACTTATTATTTTTTTGTAACATATGCAAATCTTGATGAATTTAATCCTTTAGATGTAGAAGTTGATGAATCTGACTACACAATATTAGATAAGTGGATTAGCTCTAAAATGAATGAATTTATTAATCAATCAAAAAATTATTATGAAAACTTTGAAGTATATAAATTGATGCAAGAATCATCTTCTGTTCTTGACCATTTATCAAATTGGTATGTTAGAAGAAATAGACGAAGGTTTTGGAAATCTGAAAATGATAATGATAAAAATGCTGCATATTTAACTCTATATAATGCATTGATTACTTATACACAAATTATGGCACCTATCATTCCATTTTTGACAGAAGAAATTTATTCTAATCTCAAACCAGATATTGAGAGTATTCATTTATCGTCATTTCCTAAATATGATAAGTCCAATACTAATTTTAGTATTATAAAAGAAATTGATGATATAATTAATATTGTTAATTTATCTCGTTCTGCAAGAAATAAGGCTAATATAAAAGTAAGACAGCCTTTATCATGTCTTTATATTTTTTCAAACGAAGATATATCAGATACAGTAAAAAGAAATGAAGATCAAATAAAAGAAGAGTTAAATGTTAAGTCGATTAATATTGTTAACAACATAGATACTTTATTAACTTACAAAGTTAAACCTAATTTCTCGCTATTATCTGATAAATATGGTAATCATATGAAAGATATAATTTCTTTTCTAAATCAATCAGATCAAAATTCAATAGTTAGTAATATTGAAAAGAATAAAAAAATTAAGATTACTATTGATACAGAAAATTTTGAAATTCTTGAGGAAGAATTGATTATAGAAGAGATTCCAAAAGGTGATTTATGCATTAATGGTAATAAAGAATTTAAAATTGGTTTAGATATTAATATTTCAGAAGAATTAAAAATGGAAGGTATGGTTAGAGATTTAATCAGACATGTTCAAAATCTAAGAAAAAAATCAAATTTAGATGTTAGTGATAGGATTTGTTTTGGTATCAAATGTGATTCTATAGTTATGAAATCTATAGATAAGTTTCAAGATTACTTTAAAAATGAAACATTAACGGAATCAATTATTGAAAATATTAATAGTTTAGACTTTAGTGAACAATTTAAAATTAATGATATGGATGTAGAAATTTCTATTTCAAAAATTTAATAAAATAATGGGGGAAAATATTTATGAGTAATAATAAATATTCTAAAAAAGAGTTAAATGAGTTTCAAGAAAAAATTACTAGCAAAAAAGAGGAAGTATTAAAAGATATAATTAAATCTCAAGATATTGCTGATAATATGCTTGAAAATTCTAATACATCTAGTGTGAACTATTCCTCACATTTAGCTGATGCAGGTGCAGATCATCAAGAAATTGAAAAAGCTTATTATTGGGTTCAAAGAGAGAATAAGTTTTTACAATATCTAGATAGAGCATTAGAAATGATAGAAGAAGGCACTTTTGGTATATGTAAAGAATGTGATGATAAAATCCATCCTGATAGATTAATGGAAGTTCCACATACAACTAGCTGTTTTGCATGTAAAAACAAAAAGTAAATTATTAAGTTTGAAAAAAAACTGGTTCTATATTATTTTTTCTATAATTTTTGCTGATCAATTTTCAAAAATATTGATTCAACAATACATTCCTTTAAAGTCTGACTCTGTAGTTATTATCCCTAAATTATTATATTTTACACATATTACTAATGATGGAATATCGTTTGGTTGGAACCCCTTTTCCAATTCTATTCTTCTGTTTATTGTTTCGGTTATAGCATGTGTATTTATTTTAAAAGTCTTGTTTGATTCAAAAAAAGATGCATATTTAATCCAAATTAGTCTTTGTTTAATCATTGGTGGAGCATTTGGTAATCTTATTGATAGATTTTTTACAGCATTTAATCTAATGGGTTATTCAGGTGTAGTTGATTTTATTGATATTGGATATGATTATTATCGCTTTTATATATTTAACTTTGCAGATTCATTTATCACTATTGGTATTATTTTATATATTTTATCCTTTATGATAGTAAAAACATCTAATGGAAAATAAAGAAGATCATTATAAAGGTAAATTTCTAGCTGATGATAAAAATATTAGATTAGATTTATATTTATTTAATTATTTTGATTCTTTTTCTAGAACAAAAATAAAAAACCATATTCTAAACGGTAATATTTTAATTAATAAAAATAAAACTTCTCCATCATATATATTAAAAGGGAATGAAAAAATTGACTATGATTTTTCTGTATCTACAAAGCCTAATTCAATCGAACCTGAAGAAATAAATTTTGATATTATTTATGAAGATGAGTATTTGGCAGTTATTAATAAACCAACTGGTTTAGTTGTTCATCCAGGTAGTGGAATATCAAATGGAACATTAGCAAATGCATTAGCTTTTCGATTTAATAATTTATCTAAATTAAATAATCAAGCTCCAGGGATTGTGCATAGATTAGATAAAGAAACAAGTGGAATTATGTTAATTGCTAAAAAAGATGAAGTTCATGCTAATTTATCTAAACAATTTGAATCTAGAATGATTAATAAAGTTTATCGTTCAATTGTTTGGGGGAATATGCCTGATTCTGGTTTGATTAATGGTTTAATTTCAAGAGATAGAAAAAATAGAACGATTTTTAGTTTACAATCAAAAGGACGAGATTCAGAAACTTCATTTAAAAAAATAAATCATTTTGCTCCATTATCATATGTTGAATTGTATCCAAAAACAGGCAGAACACATCAAATTAGAGTACATTTAAAAAGTATATCTAATCCAATAATATGTGATGAGAGCTATGGTGGAGGAATAAGTAAAATAAAATCTTATCACATTAAATATGCAAATATTTTAAAGATGATATTGAATTCTATAGATAGAGTCGCCTTGCATGCTTATTCAATTGAATTTACACATCCTCAAACTAATCAAAAAAATAAATTTTTTGCTCCAATTCCAGATGATTTTGAGTATATTTTGAATATTTTAAAAAAAGGTAGCAATGATTAAGGATGAAATTGATGATTTTTTAAGTTACATATATTTTGAAAAGAAATATTCAAGTAATACTTTGCGAGCATACAAGAAAGACTTAAATGACTTTTATCAATTTATTAATAAAAGTTCTTTTTCAGATTGGAATGATGTTAAAAAAAAACATATTCATGA
>JAAZYZ010000009.1 GCA_014239355.1 Fidelibacterota bacterium | reverse complement strand
TTCAATATGTGCTCCTTTAATATATCCTGTGCTGGTTAAGAATTCCTTTGTTATTTCATTTCCAGTAAACTTAAAATTCTCTTTAAATAATGCCACCCAATTAGTTAGATTTAAGTTACAATCATTTTTAATTTTAAGCCAAGATTTAAAAGAACCATATTCTTTTTGTAGTTCTACTATTTTTCTCGCATTAAATATTACGGCATTTATCTTCAATTTATTTCTAACTATTCCTGAATTAGCTAGTAAACGACTAATATCAGGCTTGTCGTAATCAGCAATTTTTTTAATGTCAAAATTAGAAAATGCTGTTCTGAAATTATCTTGCTTATTTAATATAGTTGTCCAAGATAAACCTGCTTGGTTAATTTCCAAAATTAATCTACCAAACAATTCATTGTCAGAATCTATCTTAAGACCATATTGAGTATCGTGATAAACTCGATGAATGTTGTCGTCTGGTAAATTTTTAACATATTCGCAGTAAGAACTCGATTTTTCCAATCAGTTTAATATTTAAAAAAACAATCATAATTATTACTATACATTAACTATACATTATAAATATTTATAGTAATATATATCTGCTATTTAATCATCATCTTTTTTGTAAAATTAATAATTTTACACCTTTAATTTATTAAAAATTGATCATTAGTTTTTTCAACTCCTTATTATTGTAAAGGTTTTTTATGTTGTTCTAATGATTTATATATATTAACTTTCTCAGAATCTTTTAATTCAAAAAACATTATGATAAAAAATCTTCTAAATATTATTTTTGTTTTATATAGTATTTTATCTACTTCACAAATACTTCTGCCGATTGACTTTGAGAATAATCAAATAACTACTGATGATTTTGTAAATTTTGATGGAGGTATGGGATCGGTAATCGAAAACCCATATAATAACGTTCAGAATTCTAGTCTAACTGTTGGTCAAATTATTAGAGATGGAGGACAAATATGGGCAGGGAGCTATCTTGTTTTAGCAGATTACCTAGATTTTTCATCAAATACTCATATTTCAATGAATATTTATTCTCCAATTTCTGGACTAACTGTTAAATTTAAATTAGAGTCAGATGGTGGTGCACAAACTGAGCGTGATACTAGCACAACACTGTCAAATGATTGGGAAACCCTTACTTGGAGTTTTGCAGGAGAACCTTCAAATACATATAATAAACTAGTTTTAATGTTTGATTTTGGTAATGTTGGTGATGGTAGTGTTAATTCAACTTTTTACTTTGATGATATTACTTCATTTGATCCTTCAGGAGGTCTAAGTCAAATTGACTTGCCAGTTACCTTTGAAGACCCAACAGTTTATTATTCAGTAATTGACTTTGAAGGCAATGGACCTTCTACAATTGTTGAAGAAGGGGGTAATCATTATGTTCAGGTTATAAAAACTGATCAGTCTGGCACATCTGCGGGAGTAACCATTGGAACTGAAGAAGGATTTTCAACTACTATTCCAATTACAAATTCTGACACTAAAATGTATGCTCATGTCTATGTAGATGGTACTACACAAACAGGTATACCAGTTAGACTGAAGATTGAAAACTCAAATGATCCAACGCAATCAGTAGAAACTGAAGCACTTACAGCTGTTACTGGTGAATGGGAAATTTTAGAATTTGATTTTAATAATGAAGCATCAGGAACGGCAGCATTAAATACTAGTTATCCATTTAATATGGCTTCAATATTTTTTAATTTTGGATCTGTCGGAAATAATAATATAGTCTACTTTTTTGATAATATTTCTTTTAGCTCACCTATTAGCCTTGGTTTAGAAGATCAGGTAATATTTGACTATAAAATTTATCCTAACCCTACATCCAGTATTATTAATATTCAAGGAGATATTTCTGATTCAAAAGCAACGATATATGATATGTTAGGAAAAGTATTAATGCAAAGTGAAGCACAGGAAAGGATTGATATCAGTTTTCTTAAAAAAGGAACATATTTCCTTTCACTTACTAATAATTTGACTAATTCAACATATAAAATAATTAAAAAATAATTTTTAATCGTTTTTAATTCTTTCAGTTCTATTTGCCAGTTCCCAAGCTGTATGAAAAATAAGTTTGGTCCTTAGCTCTAATAAATCGTATTGAATTTTTTCTACGGTATCTGTAGGCTGGTGATAATCTTCGTGTGTGCCACTAAAATAAAATATTATAGGAATGCCTTTTTCTGCAAAGTTATAATGATCTGACCTATAATAAAATCTATCAGGATGATCCTCAGCATTAAAAATATAGTCTAGATCTACATTTAAATAAACATTATTTATTTCTTCACTTATATTATGCAGCTCTGTACTTATTTTATCGCTGCCTATGAGATATATATAATCTCTATTGCGTTTAGGTCTTTTAGGATCAGTTCTTCCTATCATATCAACATTTAGGTTAGTAATTGTATTCTCAAGTGGTACAATAGGGTTCTCGGTATAATATTTGGATCCTATTAACCCCATTTCTTCAGCTGTAACATGTAGAAATATAATTGATCTCTTAGGTCTATGACCTTTTTTTGTAGCCTCATTAAAGGCTTCAGCTATTTCAAGAACAGCAACCGTTCCAGATCCGTCATCATCAGCACCATTATAAATCTTTCCATCCTGAACTCCAACATGATCAAGATGTGCAGATATTATAATATATTCATTTGGGTATTTTTCACCTTCTATGAATGCAACCACATTTTTAGGTTTTATATCTGAATTAGACCACCATTTTTCAAATCTTTTAGGAGGAAGCACTGTCTGAAAATAGGTGCCTTCTTGAAGAGGATTTATATTATTAGATACATAGTGATTTTCTAAAAATTTTACAGCTAATTCTTGTCCTTTAGTTAGCGTTCCTCTTCCTTCAAATTCATCAGATGCATAGACATATAATTTCTCTTTAAGTTCTTCAGCCTTTATAGTTTTAGCATATTTGACTGATTTTTTATCTTTTTTAATCTGAGAAAAACTCTGACTGAAAAAAGATAAAAATAATGCAAAAATTATTATAGGCATTAATTTTCTAATTCTCATATTTATATTTTATTTATTAAACTGCTAACTCCTTTATACTTGAAATAAAATGCTCTAAATCTTCCTCATTGGTGTAAACATTTGGACTTATTCTGCAGCCGACAACATTTTCGTGATTTATAGCTACAGTAAATATCTGATATTTATCCAAAAGAATTTTAGCCAGTTTTCCAGGGTCCATGCTTTTAATTCCAACATTTGCTATTCCACAACTTTTATGTTCTTCAATGGGAGTATTTATAACAACATTTTTAATTTTTCTTAATCTATCAGACCAATACCTTTGAATGTATCTAAGTCTGTTTTCTTTACGATCTGTGCCGATCATTTCCTGATAATCTAAAGCATTATCAACAGCTAAATCAGTATATACAGGATGTGTACCAATATGGTTTAATCTTAAGATATTATCCTGTTCATGAACATGACTTGCTAGAAGAGGGTTGATTTTTGAAATCTTATTTTTTGAAATATATAAAATTCCAACTCCCAATGGAGTGCTTAGCCATTTATGGAGACTAGATCCATAATAATCACAATTTAGTTCGCTGATATTTACTTTAAAATGCCCTATACAATGGGCTCCATCTACCATGACTTCAACTCCATATTTGTGAGCCATATCACATATCTTTCTTATTGGAAGTATATGGCCAGTAATATTTACCATATGACAAACCATTATAAGCTTTGTTTTAGAAGTTATTTGGTTCTCATATAATTTCACTATTTCTTCATCAGACTTGGGATGATTTGGGACAGAAACAACTTTATTGACTACTCCATGTCGTTTTGAAACCAATTTAAACATCTGTTGCATTGCCCCATAGTCTTGCTTGGCATAAATTGCCTCATCACCTTTTTTCCATGGAAAACCACCAATTATCAAATCAAGTGATTCAGTAGTATTTCTTGTTACCACTAATTCATCTGGGTCGCAATTTAGAAAATTGGCTAAGCGGGCTTCAATTCTTTTATTGTCCTTATCTCTATTATGTCTCATATAATAAGACCCCTCAATATTTATTTTTTTAACATGAGTGATAAAATTATTTAACGTAGGATTTGGAACTATACAGTAGTAGCCATTTTCAAGATTTATATAGTCTTTTTTTAAGGTGTAATCTTCTCTAATTTTTTTCCAAAAATCTATTTCTGAAAGATTATTTCGTTTAGAATAATTTTCAAATTTATGATTACTACTTAAATCAAGTGATAAGAACGGCGATCCGATTGCAGCCGCACCAAATGTTTTTAAAAAATCTCTTTTATTCATCAATTAAACAACATCCTATTTGGGAACATCAATATAATCTTTTTTATTTAATTTCTTTATAGACATCCTTAAAAGGAATCCTATATCTTTCACTATAAATTCCTTTTTCATCTCTAATTCCGCAACCAACTACCATATTAATTTCAGCACTTGAAGGGAGATTTAAAATTTTCTTTATTCTAGACGTGTCTGAGCCTTCCATTGGACAAGTGTCATAGCCGATTTCAGTCATACTTATCATAAAATTTTGGGCAGCTAGAGCTGTACTTTTATGGGATACAATTCTAATATCACTTAATCTAACTTCTCTGAATATGGGTCTGAATATTCCTACTATTTGAAAGAATATGTATCTAAGAAATCCTAATATACCAAAAAAGCTTGTATACATTGTTGGTATGGCCACTTTATAATATTTTAAAGCTAATTTTCTATTTTTCTCAGTATTCTTGCCTATTTTTTTATCAAATACAGAGTTTAAAAAATCAACATTTGCTTTAGCTCTTTTTTTCCAAAGATCTTTTCTAACTACAAAAACTACTATTTGATTAGCTGTTTTTGCTGCATTTTGGTTAAAACATGCTTTAGTAATAGAATCTAGAACAGTTTTATTAATAACATGATAGAATTCCCATGTTTGTAGATTGCTGCTATTTGGAGCTAGAGTAGCATTAATTATGCACTTTCTAACCTTATTAGCGTCTATATCTTCTTTTTTAAATATCCTAACAGATCTTCTATATTCTATAGCCTCTGTAACGGTTCTTTTCATTAATTTCTAATTTGGTTAGCTAAAGCTGTTAATTCATTTTTATTTTCCTGATCATTATCCGTTATAAAGCAATAAAAAAAATAGTGTAGTTTAAGTCTCATTTATAAATGATATAAATTCAAAAATTAAAGATAACACTAATAGGTTGTGTTACCAATTAGACTTTAGAAAGCAACTTTCTTTTGTATTGTATCCTGATCTCTTTTAACTACAATAGATGTAGAATCTCCAGGCTTAAATTTAGACAATGCTTTCATATAGCCCATCATATCTTCAATATCATATTCTCCTAGCTTAATCACTATATCACCCTTAATCAATCCTGCTTTATATGCTGGTCTATCTTGAGTAACTGCATCTATTCTCATTCCACCCTTATTAAACATATAGTCTGGCATAACCCCTAATGATACTTTAAAGCTAGGGACTTCTTCTGTTTCATTTTTTGTTTTTCTAAAATTAAGCTTCCCATTATCATTAAGATCAGAAATTATTGAGTATATATAATCAGAGATCCCCTTAATACCTTCAAAATTTATTTTTTCAGCATCATCACCTGGTTTGTGATAATCAGAATGTTGTCCGGTAAAAAAATGTAAAACGGGAATATCGTTTATGTAAAACGATGTATGATCAGAAGGCCCTACTCCAGATTCATTTTCAATTAGATTAAAAGACTCATTATTAGAATTAATGCTTTGCTTGAAAATAGGCGAGGTGCCTACACCATATACAGCAAGTGATTTATCTTCCTTTAATCTACCAACCATATCTAGATTTATCATATAATTTACAGAGGAAAGATCAATTGTAGGATTTTTTACAAAATAATTAGACCCAAGCAGTCCCATTTCTTCTCCAGAAAAAGCTATAAACAAATAATTGTTATTACGATTACTAAACTTAAGCTGACTAGCTAAGTCTAGCATTAATGCGGTTCCGCTTGCATTATCATCAGCTCCATTGTGTATTTCACTACCAACATAAAGTGAGCCTTCACCACCATACCCAAGATGATCATAATGAGCACCAATAACTACTGTATATTCTGCATTATTATCAATGTAGCCTATTATATTTTTTGAAAATACCATGCTATCGTTCTCTGTCTCATCAAATGAGACTTGATCATGAGGGTTAGTGGGTTTGTTAAAACTAAAATCTTGAAAATATTTATTAGTGCCTTTAGCTTTTATTTTTAAGCTTTTAAATCTATCAGCTATATAATCTGCAGCAATTTGTTCTCCGTTAGAACCTGTTTTTCTCCCTTCTAATTTATCATTAGATAAATAGTTTACATCATCATTAATTCTGTTTTCGTATGTAATATTTTGCTGGCATGAAATAATTGATATAAAAAGAATAAATTTTGCTAGAAATTTCATTTTAATGTATTTAATTTGCACAAAAATATAAAACCCTTTATTAATGAAAAACCTATTTTCAATTTTATTTTTAACATTAATTTTTTCATGTTTAAATACCATTGAATCCAATAAAGAAAAATCAAATGGAAATAATTTAATATACCAAGATGAATCGAATTTTTTATCTATTAGACAAGTTACTTATGGTGGAGATAATGCCGAAGCTTATTGGAGTTTTGATGACAAAAAACTAGTTTTTCAATCAAATTATAATAAGTGGGGATTAGAATGTGACCAAATATTTCTAATGGGAAGTGAGGATACTTTTGAATCAGAAGTTCCTGAAATGGTTAGTACGGGCTATGGAAGAACAACATGTGCATATTTTATGCCTGACAATAAGCATATACTTTATGGCTCAACTCATTTGAAGGATAATAAATGTCCTGAAGTTCCATTGAGAAGAGAAGGAAAATATGTATGGCCTATTTATGATTCTTTTGACATTTTTATTTCAGATTTAGAAGGAAACATAGTTGATCAATTAACAAAAGAAAAAGGATATGATGCTGAAGCTACTATTTCACCAAAAGGAGATAAAATAGTATTTACTTCAACTAGAAGTGGAGATCTTGAATTATATACAATGAATTTAGACGGATCTGATGTAAAACAAATTACAGATGTTTTGGGTTATGATGGTGGCGCCTTTTTCTCGCCGGATGGATCTAAAATTATATTTCGTGCTTCTAGACCTAAAACTAAAGAGGAAATTGATGAATATAAGTCTTTATTTTCGGAAGGGCTAGTGCAGCCTACAAATATGGAGTTATTTATTTGTAATTCTGATGGTAGTGATTTGAGACAATTAACATTTTTAGGAAATGCAAATTGGAGTCCATTTTTTCATCCCTCAGGTAAAAAAATAATTTTTTCTTCAAACTATGAAGCTGAAGGAGGCTTTCCGTTTAATTTATATATGATTGATATTGACGGAAAAAATTTAAAGAGAATTACACATAGTGATACTTTTGATGCTTTTCCGGTTTTCTCAAATGATGGTAAAAAATTAGTGTTTTCTTCTAATAGAAATAATGGAGGCAATAGAGATACAAATTTATTTATTGCCGAGTGGATTGACTAGTTTTAGTTTATCATACTTTTTGCAGCAACGGTTCTAAATCCTAGGTGTTCCAAAGAGGTGTCTGGAGTTGAGCTCATTTTTGCAGATATTCTATAACTAATACAATATTCAATATTACAAAGAAAGGACCCACCTTTTATAACTTTTTCTTTTGCATAAATATTATTTGGATTAAAAGCATGTGTAGCTCCTTTGGGATTATGGCAGGCAGCCTTATCTTCTAAAAGATCTTTATAGTAATTTACATTGTACCAGTCTGAGGTCCATTCCCAAACATTTCCAGACATTCCATATAGACCAAAATCATTTGCTGGAAAAGATTTAACAGGTGCTAGGTTTTCATAACCATCCATTTTAGAATTTTTAAATGGAAATACGCCTTCCCAAGTATTTGCTTTATATCTCAAAGAGTCATGACTGTTTCCCCAATAATAAATTGCATCATTTCTGTTTGCTCTTGCAGCATATTCCCATTCAGCCTCTGTTGGAAGTCTTTTGTCAGCCCATTTACAATAGGCTAAAGCATCTTCATATGATACATGAACAACAGGGTAGTTATCTTTACCAGAAATATCATTATCACCTCTAGGTTTCTTCCAATTAGCTCCAATTTTCCATTTCCACCACTGTGAAAAGTCACTA
>JAAZYZ010000008.1 GCA_014239355.1 Fidelibacterota bacterium | reverse complement strand
TTAATAATTATAAAAACAAAAAACCCCAACATTTCTGAAGGGGTTTTAAGTGGTCGGACGCGGAATCGAACCACGGACACGAGGATTTTCAGTCCTCTGCTCTACCAACTGAGCTATCCGACCAAAATAAAATTTATCAATCAAATATAATAGCCCTAAATTAGAGATGATTAATTTAAGAAAATAATCATTTTTATGGAAATAATTTTAGCTACACATAATTTAGATAAATGCAAAGAATTGAAAGCAGCATTTATTAATACTAACATAAAGATTTATACTCTACAAGACTTCCCAGAAATTGGAGAAATTATAGAGGATGGTTCGACTTTAGAAGAAAATGCCTTTATTAAATCTAAAACAGTCTATAATTTAACCAAAATACCTACAATATCTGATGATACAGGTTTAGAAGTAGATATTTTAAATGGAGCTCCTGGGGTTTATTCTGCTAGATATGCTGGAGAAGACTGTTCATATTCTGATAATGTAAATAAATTACTTTTAGATATGAAAAATATTGAGGAAAAAAAACGAACAGCTACCTTTAAAACAGTCGTCACATATGTAAGCAAAGATTTGGAACTTGTTGCCGAGGGTAGCGTACAAGGAATTATAACAAGAAAACCGTATGGTAATAAAGGCTTTGGGTATGATCCCATTTTTTATGTATTAAGTCACGAAAAAACTTTTGCAGAGATGAATATAAATGAAAAACAAAAATGTTCACATAGAGGCAACGCAATTACAAATCTTACAAGATTATTTAAAGAGCATAATATCTTATAAGCCTAGTATTTATTTGTCTAGCAGTTTAATGTTGCTAATTAAGAAACTTAATTTAAGTATAGTTTTTATTGGTTTTATTTTATCACAAAATATTAATTATATTTCAATAGAGCATAGTTTGTCTTCTTATTTTAAATTCATACCTTCTATTGTACGTCCATTTGATAATAAAGATTTCTTTTATGCAAACTTAGATAATTCATATTCAGATAATTATCTTAGTATTAATCATACTTATAGAAGAAATAAAAAAATAAAATCAATAAAAAAATTAAAGCAATTTAAGTCTGATATCAAAGGTGGAGAGAATCATAAGACGTATGTGATTTATAATACCCATCATGGCAATAATATAAGTATGCCTGTAGTTGTTGATTTAAATTGGTATTTCAATAATGCAATTGAATATAATCAAAGACTTAAACTAGAACAAAAAATCACTAAAAATTTTACTTCTCATAATAATAGAAGAAATATTCCTGATGCAGCACTTAGATTAATTAATCAAGATATAGCGGGAACTAATGTTGCATTAAATATAAGAGGAGATATTACTGTAAATGGCGAACTTATTTTTGAAGATAAAGATTTAATTGCATTGAATTCTAATGAGAATAAATCATTTGATATTGATATAGAGCAAACTCAACGATTTGATTTAGAAGGTAAAATTGGTGAGAAATTAGCATTAAATGCTACTCAGGATTCTGAAGCAGACTTTAATTGGGAAAATGATCTTACAATTAAATGGGAAGGAAACAAAAATGATATTCTACAACTTGCAGAAGCAGGAAATATTAGTTTAAGCCTTCCCTCAACACAATTTGTAAGTGTAGGTAGTGGGAAAAGTGAAGGGTTGTTTGGGTTAAAAACAGTACACCAGTTTGGCCCTTTAGAAATTCAATCTATTATGTCAAGAGAGCAAGTTAAGAAAGCTGCTAAATCATTTTCTGGAGGGCAAACATCTGAATGGAGTTATATTAATGATTATAATTTTATAAAGGATAGATATTTTTTTATAGAACAAAAATTTAAAAGTCAATACTACCCTCTTAAAATTAACAATGGAAATCTCGTGCATTCATACAATCCTCATGGCATAGTTTATGATTATGAGATATACAAAAAATCTATTACATCTAATGATGATGGAGTATTAGATATTGTTTATGGAACAGCTTACATCGATCCTCTAGATTCGTCTTCAACTCAAATATCGGGTAATTGGAAAAAATTAATTGAGGGTCAAGATTATGAAATTGATCGTCTTTTAGGATATATTAGATTAAAGACTGTCAGTAGCCAAGAAGCCGTTTCAATATGTTATGACTATGGGAATTATGATTACAATACAGGAACTTTCATTAAAGACTCAACACTCACCAATGGGACAGATTTAGTATTAACATATGATATTTGTAAAGATCCAAATTATAATGGTACTGATGAAAATTGTGATGCAGATGGAGATGGAGATGTTAATGAAGAGGGAGATGATTATGATGAATTTAATGATAATCCAGGTTTTCAACCTCAAGAACCCAAACCTATTACTATGAGGCTAGTAAAGCTTGATAGTCCAACCACACCCAATTACGACACATGGCCTTTAATGTTTAAAAATGTTTATTCGTTGGGTAGCTCTATATCAGATTTAAATTCGTTGGAACTTGATGTTATCTATAATAATGCAGGTCTTGAAGAGACTCATAGTCAAGTAAATAATTTTCAATCTTTTTTAACTATTTTTGGTTTAGATACTAGAAGTGCTAATGGGGATGAATTGATTGACCCTAGTAATGAATTTTATCTAGGTGATGGCAAAATAGATAATAATACTGTTTTAATAAATCCTATTTATGGTGAATTATTTTTACCTAGTCATTTACCTTTTGCGTATGATAATAATAGTAGATCAGATTATGAAGTTGCTTGTGATATAGGGGGAGGAGATCCAGTATATATTACACCCCAAGAATGTGAAGAATTAGGAGGAATTATATTAGATGAAATTTTTAATTATTCTGATTTTACTAATTCAAATATATATTGGGGTATAAATAGTGCAGATTTAGAATATTACTTAGATACTGAATTAGAGGATCAAGATAATAACTTTTCCAATTCTGATTCAGGGCCTGCAATGTATTATTCAGTAGATAATCAAGAAATAATTAGTGAACATGAATTTATGATTAAATACAAACATTCTTCAGGAAATTCCACTATTGATTTAGGTGGTTTTATGATTGTAGAAGGAAGCGAAACTGTAACATTAAATGGGGCTATACTTACACGAGGGGTTGATTATACAATTGATTATTTTACGGGGACTATTAATTTTATGAATGCTGATGCTATGTTACCAGGAGCAAATATTAATATTACCTATGAAGAAAATGAATTAATTTCAGTTGATCAAAAACTGTTATTTGGAACTCATATGAAATATGGCTTTGATTCTCAAAATTTTATTAGTGGAGGTTTATTTTTCTATGATCAATCTATTATGGATAAAAATGTAGAAATTGGATATGAACCAATGCAAAATTTTATATGGAATATTAATGGAAGATATGAAAGAGAAATAGAAAAATTAACAGAAGTAATTAATAATCTTCCTTTTATTGAAGCTTCAGCACCTTCTAAAATTAGTTTAGAAGGAGAATTCGCTGAAGTATATCCAGACCCAAATCCTCTTGGACAGGGATTTTTAGATGACTTTGAAGCATCTAAAAGGTCAGTCTCATTAAATTTAAGTGCTAGAAATTGGAAAACTGCATCTGCTCCTTTTGATTCTTTAGGTGAAATGAAATCTATAGATTTTAAAAAGGAAATGGTTTGGTACAATCCATATAATGAAATCCAAACAACAGATATTTGGCCTAATCAAGAAACATCAAGCCAAGCTGGGAATGCCTATACAAAAACATTATGGTTGAGGCCTTTATTTGACGATATAGACAACACATTTGAATTATGGAATGGAATTACAACTTCATTATATTCTAGTGATTATGATTTAAGTAGAAAAAAATATTTAGAGATTTGGGTTAATGCGGACAATTTTAATGAAGATGAAATATTGTTGCATATTGATTTAGGGCATGTTTCAGAAGATGTTAACCAAGACAATTATTTAAATACCGAAGATCTTGATGTATATGGAAATGGTTGGGGTGATAACAACTTATCTGATGAAGAAGATGTTGGTTTAGATTTATGTCCTGACTTATATGAAAATGGGAGTGGTGGTTGTAATTGCAGATTTAGGGAAGATACATATTCTATCATACAAGATGAATGTAGCTCAATTTATGAAAATCCT
This sequence comes from Fidelibacterota bacterium, assembly GCA_014239355.1. Next base: position 12,496 of record JAAZYZ010000008.1, on the reverse strand, counting down.
GATTCTGATTTTGATCCTAATGGAGATAATTGGTGTTATAATAATAATCAATGTTCAGATATTAATTATTACAGGCAATATAATGGTACGGAAGGAAATGCAGATTTAGGTAGATATCCAGATACAGAGGATTTAGATAAGGATTATAATTTAGATGTGAGAGATGATTATTTTACTACTACAATTGATCCAGCCAGTGATGGATATGATGAATATATTTCTTCAACCAATTGGAAATTATTTAGAATATTATTAAATGATTTTCAATCAAGGGGCGATTCTACAGCAACATGGAATGATATTAGACACATTCGGTTATGGGTAGATGGAGTCAGTCAAACCGATATAGAAGATGAAGATGATCCTAGAGCAATTAAAATTGCTAAGCTTGAAATAGTAGGGAATGAATGGTTGGAATTAGGTAGTACGTCTATAAATCAAATCCCTTCTGTTGAAGATGATGAATTCAATGAAGAACCATATTTTGCAGTATCTGTTTTAAATACTCACGACAATCCTAATGAATATGACCCTCCTAATAATAGTGTACAAGGAGAGGTGGATCAAGTTAGTGGTATTAGAATGAAAGAGCAGTCTCTTGTGTTGTCATTTGAAGAATCAAATAATAATTTTGGAGGAATTGAGTCATCTCAAGCTGTTGCGATTAAAAAAAGTTTTTCTGCATTACCTATGGATAAAAAAAATAGTTTTTTTGCGTATAGAAATTTAAATATGTATGTTTATGGAGAACAAGATACAGTTTCTGGTGGTCTATGGCAAAATTCTAATTCTAATGTAGAATTATTATTTAGATTTGGGAAAGATGATCAATACTATGAAATAAGGCAGCCAGTATATAAAAAATGGGATGAAAAAAATCACATTAATATTAATATTGATCAGTTAACCAAATATAAGTTACAAATTTCTCTTGAAGAATACGATGATACTGGCTTAGATGGGTGTTATAGTAGCATTGAAGATGGTTTTGGTTCATGTTTAGACACATTATCATTTTCATATATTTGTGAATCAGAGCAAGATTTCGGATTTAATATTAACCAAGATAGGTGTAATCAATATTTATTATTACCAGAAAATTCACCACTACGTGATTCTTTTGATCCTAATAATGATAATTTTATAAGCGAACCAATTGATGGTAATGATTCTAATATGGAAAATAGAACGGAGAATAATTATCAGTATGATTGTTTAGAGCCAAACTGTGATATTAGTTTAGATACTTATAGTGGTGAACCCTTTGTTGATTTGAATGAAAATTATTTATTTGATCCGCCCCCATCTTTTTATGACGCAACTCATGATGTTTGGGTGTTGGATGAAAATATTCAAAATGTATGTAATTATTGTGAAGAGTTAAGAATTAAAGGTACGCCTTCAATTAATAATATTGAATTTATTATGGTTAGTGTATTAAACAATACTGATCAAACAGTATTTGGTAATGTGTGGTTAGATGAGTTACGTATGACTGGAGTTAAAAAAGAAAAGGGTCAAGCTTTTAGATTAAAAGGTTCTATTGCTTTTTCTGATTTATTAAATATTAATTCATCTTATGAGCAAAAGGATGCAGATTTCCATCTACTCCAAGAAAGGCTTGGAACAGGTGAAAACCAAAGGTCTATATCTTTCTCAGGAAAATTATCATCAGGAAAATTTTTACCTAAAAAATGGGGGATTAAAATTCCAATAAATCTAAACTACACATATGATATGGCTGCACCAAAATTCTATCCTGGTAGTGATATTTTATCTGGTGGTATTGATGATGCTCCAGAAGAAATCAAAACAATTAATAAAAAAACATCTATATCTACATCATTTGATAAAAACACTAATAGTGATAATATGTTTGTTAAATATACTGTTGATAAAATAAAATTGAACTTTTCATATATTGATCGCTATAAATCTACTCCAACGATTGATACTGAAATCGCTAAGGATATTTCTATTTCTAGTAGTTATGATTATAATTTTTCAGATAGTAATTTTTTGCAGCCTTTTAAGTTCTTAAAATTTTTACCAATCATAGGTAATCAAATGTCAGAAACTAGACTTTATTGGTCCCCTGAAAATGTTTCAACTTCTATTAGTTTATCTGAGCATAATCAAATTAGTACTCAAAGGACTGGTTCAGTTACACCTAATTACTCTTTAAATTTTGATAGAAAATATAAAATGAATTATCGTATAACAAAAAATATAAAATTCACTTATCAGAAGGATATGAATAGTAATTTCGATAATATTTTCTTGCCAGATGGAGAAAATTTAACTTCAAATATTCCAGAAGTAGTATCATCATTTTTTAGTGATAAAGAGGACAACTTTGGTTTAATAAAAAACAAATCTGAAGGCTTTAATATAAATTTTTCACCTGATTTTATGAAATGGTTAAGTCCAAATATGAAATATTCTTCTTCTTATTCTTGGGCTTTATCTAATGATCAAAACTCTGCAAATGTTGGTTCTACTGGTAGTTTATTAAGCTCGGTTGGATTTTCATTAACTGATTTAGTTGAATTATATTATAAACCTGAAAAATCTAAATCAAAAAGTAGGAAAAGAGGTCGAAATTTAGATCCAGTTTCTGATAATGAACCTATTGAAATTAATAATCCAATTGTCAAATCAATATTTCAATGGGCGCATTCATTTTCAGAAAAGTTTTCAAAAATTAATGTTAATCATACATATAAGGTGAGTAATACCCATGGAAATATTTTAGTAACTGAGGAACCAAATTTTTATTATAGATTTGCATTGTCTACTAGTCCACATGATGGTTCTATTTTTTATAATGATAGTAGCGGTTCTATAAACTCTTTTTATAATCAGTATACTAATGATTTTAAGATTAGCACAAATGTTAGTTTAACAAAAAAAATTCAAGCAAGTATTGATTATAGAGATAATAGAGTATTAACATTACAATCTACATCAGACCCCACTGAAAATATATCAAATACTTATTTTCCATTAGGAATTAGAGGTGATGAAGGATTCCCGATATTTAACTGGAATATAAATTGGAGTGGTGTAGAGAAATTATTTTTTCTTGATAAAATATTTAGAACAATTAGTTTTCAACATACCTTTAATGGTGACTATAATGCTAGTTATAAAGATGCAGAATTGTTGACGTGGGGATATAGTAGAAATTTTTCACCATTTTTTGGATTTACTGCAAAAACCAATCATAAAAATCCATATACTTTTAGATTAAATTATATTAGAACTCTTTATATTACTAATAGCGGGACTTCAACTGAACAAAAACATACAAAGCAATTAAATGGACGTATAGATTTTAATCGGACAGGAGGCTTAAGGATTCCAATTTTCTTTTTTAGAGATTTTAATATTGAAAATGATATTAATTTTGGTGTTGATATTATTTATGACAATTCTGAAACATTAATGACTTCAGTAATTATTGATGATGATTCTGATTTTAATCAGCAAGATTTATCTAAGACATGGTCTGTTAAGCCTAGAATTAGTTATAGTTTTACAAATTACATCACTGGAGATTTCTATTTTAATTATATCTATACTGAGAATAACACTACAGGCAGCACAGAGGAGAGAGATCTTGGTTTTAATGTAAGGATTAAAATAAAAGGATGAAAAATATAATCATTATAATTGTTCTTAATTTATTACTCTCTACTAATTTAGAATTTAATGGAGAAAATGCATTTTTATATATTAAAGAACAATGTGAAATTGGGCCTAGATACCCTGGTAGTAGTGGGCACAAAGAATTAGTACAATACCTTAAAGATCATTTTAAGATATATTCTGATTCCATAGAAGTTTTTAATGATTCTATTTATCATCCTGTATCAAATCAAAAAATTGAAATTACTAATTTATTAATTCGTCATAATACGGAGGCTAATGAGAGATACTTATTTATGGCTCATTTTGATACTAGAGATAGAGCAGATAAAGATCAAGATATAAATAAAAACAATAATCCTATAATTGGAGCAAATGATGGCGCAAGTGGAGTTGCATTATTAATGGAATTATCTCATTATATAGATTCTCATCCATTAAATAATATTGGCATTGATATATTATTAGTAGATGCAGAAGATATGGGTAGATCGGGCCACCCAGAAGAATGGGGTTTAGGAACTCAGTCCTTTGTCAAACAATATAAAGGCAATTTACCTGAATATGCAATTTGTGTTGATATGATTGCAGATAAAAATCCAATTTATAAAATTGAAGGTTTTTCTTATAAATATGCTAAAGATTTAGTTTATGAAATTTGGACTTTAGCAAATGATTTAGGATATAAAGAATTTGTTTGGCAATTATCAAGTTCAATCTATGATGATCATTATTATTATTATCAAGGAACCCAAGTTCCTTCAATTGATATTATAGATTTTGACTATTCACATTGGCACACAGTAGATGATACTATTGAAAATTGTTCATCTAAAGGTTTATTTATTGTTGGTCATGTTTTATTAGAATTTATCTATAGGAAAGATAACCAATGAAAAATGTATCTAAAAAATCATGGTTTAGTTTATCTATAGTTCTGAAGCCAAAATATAATTTAGATTTTATATATAGTCAATTTTACAATTATATAGTTGGAATTACTGAGGATCAGGATGAATTTATTTTTTATTTTGAAAACAAGAACAAGAATAGTATTAACAGTATTTTAAACAATCAATTAAAGGATTATCAATTTCAAATAAAAGATATTAAATATGAAAATTGGCATACAAGTTATGAAAAACATTTTCAACCTATTAAAGTAAATCAGAATTTAATGATTGTTCCACATTGGCATACAATTAATAATACAGACAATATGGATTATATTAGAATTATTCCTGGGATGGCTTTTGGAACTGGTCATCATGAAACTACGCAGTTAATTATTGAAAGTTTAATTTCTAATATTAATATTAATGATAGAGTTTTAGATCTTGGAGCAGGAAGCGGAATTTTAAGTATTGCAGCGTTAAAGTTTGGAGCATCTAAAGTTATGGCAATTGAATATGATGAAGATTGTAAAGATAATTTTTATGAGAATATGGCTTTAAATAGTATTGATGAAAAATATACTTTATCAATTCAAGATGTTCTTATAAACGAAGATTATGATTATGATTTAATTATAGCTAATATTAATAAAAATGTTATTTTAGATTTATTGCCTAATATTAAGTGTTTTCAAAATAAAAAATGTAAAATAATATTATCTGGATTATTAATTGATGACCAAGAAGATGTAATTGAAATTATTTCTACATTAGATTATAATATTATCAAACAAACACAAATGGGGGAGTGGATTTGTATAGTATTAGATTAAATATATTCTTTTTTTTAGGGTTTATCTTTATTGCCTGTGAAGGTTCAGAAACTAGTGATGATTATAATATTAATAATGATTTTTATGATAATAATGTAGCAGCATTTTATAATCATTATGATGGTACAAACAAACAATTGTCTGTATATCTTGAGTTTTTAGATACTATGGATACTATTGATTCAATATATGGTAAAATTAAAAATTCAGAGCAGATATTATATGAATTTGATTTATCTAACCTTGATTTTAATTCTAACATTTTTTTATATGAAGGTATTTTAATCGATGATAATAATGAATCTATTTTATCTGATAATATTTATTTATATACCATGGATATCACTATATCATTTTCAGATGCTACTATTTATTCATTTGCATCCGATCTCACTACACCGATTGATCCTCATATTATTAATTATAGTGTCCCAGATGAATTTCAACTAGATTCTACTGATTGGAAATCATTATTGATTGATTTAGAAATAAAAGATTTAAATGGGTTTAATAATATTGAATCAGTCAAGTATGAAATTAAAACTACATTATTAAATGGGTGTGATGTTGATTGTATTATTGATGATAATTGTAATGAAGATATCATAGGTGAAGATTATGCTTCTGATGACACATGGATATTTGATTATACAACTTCATTTACAGATACTACATATAGTTATAGTGAAGAAATCTTAATTAGACCTTTAGATGGTTCTGCTTTATATGATGAGGATGGTAATATTATTTTTAATGCTACAGATTGTGGTAGAACTGGTGTTATTGAATTTAAATTTATTGTAATTGATAAGGATGGCCTATCAGATGAGTTAAATGGTATCATTATGGAGCTTACCCAATAATGTTATATTATATATCTTATAGTATTTTACTTAATCTTATTGTGAGCTACACTAATATAGAATATAATTTACTTTTTGTAGACAAAAATTATAAGAATGTAGACAATAACATTATAGCTGATGATTTAAATAGCAATGCAATATATGAAATGATTAATGACTCTATAAACGATCAAGATACAATATGGGTAAGGACAGGAGCTGGAATTTCATTTATCTATTTTCCTAATTATAATTTTCCATCATTTAAATCCATTGTTCATGAAAATTTACCTGCTGGTGGTGCTCCTTCATTTATTGTAAATAATAATGTAATGGCTCTTTCTGGAGCAAATTCAATTTATCAAAACAATAGGTATAGACCTATGGGAACTGGTATTTCATGGTCAAATGACCAAGGAATTAATTGGGATTACATAGAACAGCCAATTGATGATGTTGATACATCTTATATCTTGACTAATTGGGGTAACCAGGATAGTATACGTTTTAAGGCAATTACTACACAAATATATAATGTTACTTATGATATTGAAGAGTACAATGACTATATTTATGCTACAAGCTTTGCAGGTGGATTACGTAGATTTAATTATATGTCTGATAGCCCTGAATGGGAGCTCGTTCCACTACCTATGGATTCTCAATCAAATTTATTATGTAATCAAATAAATATAATAGAATATGAATATGACCCTGTTGATCCACCAATAGGAAATGATAATCATAAAGCTTTTTCTATTTTTATAAAAGATAATTATATATGGGTAGGAACGGGTGATGGGATTAACAAAGGACTAATTGATCAAGAAACAAATTGTATTGATTGGATTCATTATAATGAAACTGATGGTATGGGTGATAGGTGGGTGATAGGTATTCGTAATCAAGAAGTAGAAGATTTAGATAGGTTATGGGCAATTAGTTGGGACCCATCACTTAATCGAGCTATCCCTCATAATTTAAGTTATACAGATGACAATGGTTTAACCTGGGACTTTATCTCGTTTTTTAAAGATATTGGAGCAATAATATATGATTTAAATTTTGATGAAGAAAATGTATATGCATCTACTGATTTAGGGTTATATCGCACATATAATGGAAATATAGATTTATGGTTTAAATATCATATTGAGGATTCTAACAATCAAACGATTATGACAGATAAAATTTATTCATCAAATATTAATTTTATAAATAATGAGACTATACTATGGGCAGGCAGTCCAGATGGATTGTTTTATAGTAATGATCAAGGTTTTTCATGGGAGATGTATCGTGCTTGGAATAGAACTGTAGATTCAGATAATCATAATAAGAGATTATCAGCTTACCCTAATCCATTTTATATGGATGAGGGTTATGGTAAGGTAAGAATTGTGTATTATAATGGTTCAAGCAATGATGGATATTTAGATATTTTTGATTTTAGTATGCAGCATATTGTTTCAATTAATGAATCTGAAAAAATTGGAGATGAGGCACAATTTATTTGGAGTGGTAAAGATAAATTTTCTAGAGATGTATCAAACGGCATATATCTTTGCCGTTTAACTCTAGATGGAAAATATTATTGGACAAAATTAATGGTAGTACATTCATGAAAAATAATATTTTAATAATTTTAATATGTATAGGGTATTTAAATGCTAACCCTGGAGCAAGTTATCAGTATGGTTATAGTGCGCGTTCAGTATCATTGTCCTCAGCAATGGTAGCAGACACATATCATACTTTTCAATCTTTTGCTAATCCCGCTTTATTAAATCAATGCAAAGGACAAAATTATGGATTATCCTATTTTATGATGTCTTTAGATAGATCTTTACAAACATTTTATTATTCAAGAAAATTAGCTGGTAATGCTGGGTTGTCAGCTGCAATTTTACGGTCATCAATAGGAGAGTTTCAAGGCAAAGACATGTTTAATAATCCAAATAACGAACTCTCTAATTCAGACTATTATGGATTGTTATCATTTGGTGTAGGCAGTAAAAGAGGTACTGGCATAGGATTAAGCATGAGGATACATTATTCAAATTTATATGTAAATGAATCGCATATTGATAAATATACAGGAACTTCAATTACAGTTGATTTTGGAGGTGTATTTCCAATTAATCCTCAAATCAGATTAGGATTTAAAATTCAAAATGTTCTAAATCCATATATTAATTGGGATATTGATAGAGGTGATGGTTTGTCACACGCATATAATGAGCAGTACCCTATTATTATTTCCATTGGATCCAAAATAAAATCATGGGGGCAGTCTAATTTTTTAATACAGGGAGATTTATATTTGTTAGACTTTAGTAGTGATATTTATAAAGATTTTTTTAAATTGGGTTATGAACACTTCATTGAAAATAACATTGCATTTCGAGTTGGTTTGCAAACACAAAATAAGATTACTTTAGGATTTGGTTATAAATTTAATTTTAATCAAATTCCTTTAACATTAGATTATGCTGTTGATTTAGGATCAGAAAATGAAGGCATTAGTCATTTATTTACTTGGAGCATTGATTTATAATGGTTAGATATATTTTTATTATTTTTATAAACACAATTTTTTGTTTGGGGATTGAATCAATTACTTTACCTCAAAATGCTTTAGAGATTGCAAGTGCCAATTCAGGTATAGCAAACTCAAAAAATATAGGATTTAATTTTTCTAATATTAATAATCTTAAAAATGGCTTTAATCTTTCTTCTATTTTATGGTATCAAGATGTTAAAGGTGGTAATATTGAATATAAATGGGGGCAAAAAAATTATCATTATTTAAGTTTATATAATTTATCTGCAGATGATATAGCTTTAAGATATTTAACTCCATCTGATGACCCAATTGATATATTTGATATTCATCATATTTCTTTAGCGTATGGGTTTGGTAAAAGTTTTAATAATTATCAAATAGGAAGCAAAGTTAGTATTATTTACAATCAATTATATACAGATGAGTCAATTGGATACAATTTAGATGTAGGTATGTCATATAAGTATAATAATTTTATTTCTTTTGGTATGGCTGTAAACCAATTAGGTGCAGAAAAAATTGAAGGATCATTTATTAGTTATCCTTTACAGACTGGTTTAGGATTAACTCTTAATTTAGATAAACTACATTCTCAGATTCATAGTGATATTGTTTATAATGATTCTTTTCCTGATGAAATTACATGGAAGTTAAGTTCTAATACACAATTAACTTATTTAAATCTAATTACAGGATATAATTATTCTGATTCTAAAAGTGAATTTTCTTGTGGTTTATCATTTAGATATAGAAAACTTCAATTTAACTATGGAATTGCTTTTCATCAATCTTTAGGTATGCCTGTTATTTTTTCCTTAAAGTATCATATTTAATTTCAACTTTTTATTACTATATTTAACTATCAAATTAAACCTTATTTATCAGGAGTTAAATATGTACAATCTATTTTTAATCATAATATTATTTTCTTTTTCAATTGCAGATTCATATAGTTGGGAAGATGGTGGAACTATATTAGGTTCTTACGGAAACCTCGTAGATGCAGAAAATGTAGGCGAAACAGATGGCGTGGCACCATATGATGGTGACTACATGTTAACTGTTTCTGAATCTCCAATTGATGGAACACCTCAAGCTTTTATAGCATGGGTAACAGATATATCAGAAGGAGATCAAATTACAGCATGTTTCTATGGGTATGATACTACGCCAAATGCTTCACCTTCTATGAGAGTATGGGGTAGTTGGACAGCAAATAATGATATTAATTCATATGCAGGAAGTGCAGATGGTAATGAAGAGTATACTGATGGTACTGGATGGGATCAAGTATGCCATACTTTTTCTACTACTCAAGAAAATTGGGAAGCTGGTGAGGCGCTTGTAGTTCAGGCTAGATTATACAGTAGTTCTTCTGGACCTGATCCAACTAAATATTTTATGGACTTAGTATCTGTTGAAACAACTTCATCAACAGCAACTATTCATTTTCCTTCAGCTCTTGAAGGATTAATTGCTGATGCAGGATCAGATCAAACTGTAGATGCAGGTTCTGTGGTAACCTTAGATGCTTCAGGCAGTTTAAATACTGATGGTGATATAATAGCTTATCTTTGGGAACAAACTTCTGGTATTGCAGTTAATTTAGATGATGAAGAAACTATGATTACTACATTTACTGCACCTACTGAGTCAACTAATTTAGTATTTGATTTAACTGTTTATGATGCTGATGAAAATGAATCTACTGATTCTATCACTATATCTGTTATTGCTTCTGTTGGAAATCTTACTATTGCTGAAATTCAAGGTCAAGCAGATAGTTCTCCATATGAAGATCAATACGTAACAACATCTGGATATGTTACTGCAAAAAATTCAAATGGATTTTTTATTCAAGATGCAGAGGCTGCTTGGAGTGGAATTTGGGTTTTAGATTTTGGGGCAGCTAATACTAGTATTGGTGATAATATAGAAGTATCAGGTCAAGTTATAGAGTATTATAATTTAACTGAATTAGATATTACGGCTGGGAGTTCTAATATTTTATCAAGCAATAATACCTTATTCAATCCTATATATATTACAGAAGTAACTGAAGCATATGAATCTGTAATAGTAAAAGTTGCAGGTATATGTGATGGTTTACCTAACGAGTATGGAGAATGGACTTTAAGTGGTATTACTATAGATGATTATTTCTATGGTGATAATTGGGGAGACGGTTCATTTGTTCCTATTTTAGGTAATGAATATACTATTACAGGGCCATTAAATTATGCTTATTCTTTATTTAGAGTTAATCCTAGAAATGATGATGATATTCAAGAAGGCATTCTTAGCAATTTTGAATTAATTCAAGACTTTTCAATATTAAATGCATATCCAAATCCATTTAATCCAACACTTACTATTGAATTTTCAACATTAAGTACTGAATTAATTGAAGTTTCTGTTTATGATCTTATGGGTCAAAAAATAGATGTTTTATATAATGGTTTGAGTCAAGCTAATATACTAAATAATATAACTTGGAATGCTTCTAATTATAGTAGTGGTGATTATTTTATATATTTAAAAACTGATAATTTCACTAAAACTCATAAAATTAGTTTAATTAAGTAGCTTATGTGGTTTAACAAATATTTATTTAGTTTTTTATTATTTACATTTCTTTATTCTGAAAATGCAGATCATTTAATATTTAATAGGATTTGCATTACTCCTGATGAATCAGAAATGATTGAAATTTATAATCCTCTTAATGAATCAGTAGACTTATCAAACTATTATTTATCAGATAGTGATAAATATTATGAGTGGATTAATGGTGAGTCAATTGGTAATTTTGATTTTCTCATTAAATTCCCTTCAGGTTCTTCCATTGCTTCACAGGGGATATATACTATTACAACTCAAAGTAATTCTGACTTTTCTGATGCATATGATTATGTAGCTGACCTTAGTTTAGTAGATTCAGATTTAGAGATTTTTGATTCTGGTATTAATCCAAATTTATCAGGCTCAGAAGAAATGTTAGTGTTATTCTATTGGGATGGTATTTCACCAATTGTTCAAGATGTGGATTATTTTTTATGGGGGGACTATGATAAAGGCTTTTCTAAAACTATAGAAGAAGGTTATCCATATAATGACACATTATTAGAGGATCAAATATTTATTAGAAATCATGGCTCATCAGATTTTTATGACTCTTTATATGTACGTTTAGATATTAATGAATATGATGAAATGCAATCTGAGGGTAATGGTATAACAGGGCATGATGAAACTAGTGAAAATTTTATTGCTTCATGGACTATTGAAGGTATTGAAAGAACTATTTCATTTCAGGATATTAGCAATGGAGAATATGACTGTGCTGGTTCATCTCAGGATGGATGTCCATTGGGCAGTTTAGATTGTCCTATTGTAAATCCCTCTGGAATGATTGTTGATTATTTTGATATAACTCAGTTTGGAGGGCCGCATGCAATCACGATTGAAGATACTGATGGATATCGATTAGAACTAACTATTTGGCCAGATAATTGGGATATTGCTAACGATCCAGATTATTCACATTTATTAGAACCTCCATATAACCGATATCTTGTACAAGGATTAGGCAATGTTTTTGAATATGATGGAGAGAAACAAATACTTGTATGTAGTGTAGATGATTTTACAATTCTTCAAAGTTTTGATATGGAAGGAGAATTTGATGGTTCTGAAACTTTTACTGAT
>JAAZYZ010000007.1 GCA_014239355.1 Fidelibacterota bacterium | reverse complement strand
GTTTTGAAAACCAGATAATTTTTCATCTAAATCTAAAAAACCAGAGGGAATACCAAATAAACCAGTATCAGTTTTAGTACCCCATTCTTTTAAAACTTCTTCTAGAATTGGATTTATAGAAACAAATTCTCCTCTTTCTGTTTCCTGTGATAATTCAAATATTTTCTTTTCTGCATGATCTAATATTTCTATAGGGTCATATTCTTCATCATAAGCTTCACTACTCATTTCTATAGCTGTATTGATAATTGTTCTTAATGTATATTTTTGTTTTACTATTTCAGAGTAATGATCAACATTTTCAGATGAAGGAGCATCTTCAACTAAGCCAGTGATATAATAAGAATCTCCAACTTTCTTTAAATTTTTATTCTTTTTTAAATAATCAGTAATTGTAACACTATCTACAATTTGTCCATTTTCAAACATATTACATATTGCTGCATAAATAGTTTTATGTGCTTCATCATAAAAAGCATTAATACTTAATGAATGAATAGTTCTATGGATTGCTTCTTTATTAATTAATAAACAACCAAGAACTGCTTTTTCTGCAGATAATGAATAAGGGGATTGTCTTGTGTTGTTTTTATCAGCCATATCTATAAAATTATTTTTAAATCATTCCAAAGATGTTTTTTTAAATCTAAACTATTTTTAATATTCTTTATACTATATGTAGGGATTACTTTTGTCTCTTTGAAAAAATTATTCTTTGTTCTTAAGGAATCTAAATTTTTATTAGTACTTAATAAAAACTGTGATATATCTGAACCTAAGCTAACAATTATCTTTGAATTTAATTTATTAATTAAAGTTTGCAATTTTTTATCTGATTTTATATTAGAATTAACACACTCTATTATAAAAATTTGACTTTCAGATAAATTTAAAGCCTTTAATATTTTACTAAATATTGTACGTTCTTCATCATCATCTGAAAATTTTTTAATAAATACAATATCAGAATTTATATCACCAAATTCATAAAAATTTACACTACTATCTTTGTTTTGTAAATATAATGTATTACCAAACAGTTCTTGAGTTTGATGTAAATATTTTGAAACTAATTGATTAAGCATCTGATTCTTCTTTAGAATCAGTGTTCCACTCTAACTTCTGATCTAAAAATTCTTGATATGCCTGCATCATTGGCTTTTCTTTATCAAAGTCTTCTTTAGAAAATTGAACTAATTCTTCTGAATCTTCTAAATCTTCTAAATTAATTTGTTCTAAAAAACGTTTATCAATTATTTGTCTAGCTCTATTTGAAATAATCATGATAGTAGTATATATATCAGCATCATTACTTATTATATCATTGAATTTAACTGCTTCGATTTTCATTTTATGTTCCTTTTTATTAATTTTTCCACTTTTTCTACTGTTTTATTTAAATCTTTATTTATAAACGAATGATCAAACTTCTCTTTATACTGCATTTCTGTTTCAAACCTCTTTAATCTATGCTTAATTGCAAGTTCTTGTTCATTCCCTCGTTTTACTAATCTATCATTTAAAGCCTCTTTTTGCTCATTTATATTCTCTCCTGGAGGTTCAATAAATAAAAGAATTGTACTATCAGGGTATTCTTCTTTAATTGCTAAACCACCTTTTACATCAATATCAAAAATCATAACTTTAGAAGATGAAATAGTATCTTCTACAGATGACCAAGGAGTGCCATACTTATTTCCATGTACAATTTCCCATTCTATAAAATCACCAAATTTTACAAAATGTTCAAAATCTGAATTTGAAATAAAGGTATAATCTTTACCATCAATCTCTCCATCTCTTGGAATACGTGTAGTAACAGAAACAGAAAATTCCCATTTTTTATTTTTTTTAATTAATTCTTTACAAATTGTACTTTTGCCAGTTCCTGATGGTGCTGCTAATATAACTAATAAACTATTTTTCATAATATGTTCTGAATTTGCTCCCTAATTTTTTCTAAATATGTTTTAAACTCAACAACTAACGAACTAATAATTTCGTTGTTTGATTTTGATCCAACAGTATTAATCTCTCTAAATAGTTCTTGGCATAAAAAATTAATTTTTTTTCCTGGATAATCTTCTTTTTTGATGTGATATTTAAATTTATCTATATGATAATTTATTCTTGAAGTTTCTTCAGAAATATCATATTTATCAGAAAATAGAGCAAGTTCTTTATATAGCTTACTATCATCCAAATCATAACCAAACTGACTTAATAATATCTTAATTCTTTTTTTATAATTTTCAAAATGTTCTTTTTTATTTTTTCCTTCTAACTTTATCAAACGTGTATTTATTTTTATTAAGTTTTTAATATGACTTTTAATCTCTTTCTCTATTTTTTTTCCTTCAATTTTTCTTGATTTTAATAAATCTAAGAAAGCTTTGTTAAAAGTATTTAAAATAATTTTTTTATTTGTACTATTTAGCTCAAAATCTTGACTTGTTAATTTATTTAGAATATTATCAAATGATAAATTTAAACCCAAATTACTATTCTTAAATTTCTTATCAATTGGTGACAATAAATTATAAAAATTATTTAACTTACTTTTACTTATTGATTGAGTATTATTTTTATTATCATTCATTTTTATTTTACAATATAATTGGATTGAACCTCTTGTAAAGTGTGATTTACATGATTCATAAATTGTTTTTTCTAATGATGAAATTGAACTTGGAATTTTTATGTTTGAATCAAAAAATCTGTTATTTGTAGAACGAATATTAATCTCAATAGAAAAAGATTTGCTTTTTCTTTCTGCTAAACCAAAACCTGTCATACTTGTAATCATTTATTATGCCCTCTTCTATAGTGCCCTCTATAAAGGCATTAATATTACATACTAATTAATAAATCTGCAATATCTATAATTTAAAACTAAAAAAATCTTTATTGATTCCAATTAATACCCTCTGAGATGTTCCTAAATCTGTATATTTAGGTATAACAAAAGAATACCCTATATTGAATTTTTCAAAACTTAATAAAAATCCTAGATATAATTTTTCAAAATAAGAATGACCTAACTGAATAGAAAAAGAAGAATTATATTCATAATTTGTACCAAGCATATACTCAGTATTCAAGATATTGTAATCAAAACTCAAATTAAGATTTTTTAGATTCAAATTAGTGCCTAAAATAATTTGATGATCTAATTTATTAATTTCTCCTTCACTCCAATATGAACTATTTAAAAAATCTTTCAATACAACCCCAAAACTATAATTATTAAATTTTTGGTATACACCTAAATCAAAAGAATGTGTAAATGCATTCTGATCTAATAAATTAGAAATAGAAAATTTTGTATTAATTCCTAACCTAGTTTTATTAATAATAAAAGGTTTTGACAAAATCAAACCTAAAGTATTATGAGAGAATGTATTAATATCATTATAGCTTATCTCATCTATATCGACAATACCATTTTGATTATGATCATTCCATGCAGATGAAGTGTCATAAATATCATCAATTGATGTTCTTAATAGAGCTATATTAATTGTTTTTAAAAATTCAGTTTTTAAAGAAAAAAATAGCTGCTGATTTTCTAAAATTCCATTAAAATGATTACCTAAAATTGAATACATAAAATTATTATTATCACTATTACATGCAGGGTTAAAAAAATTATAGATAGAATTATCAATATTATAGGAAGCGGTATAAGAAGATGAAGAAATTTTATAATCTTGAGTATGATTAAATATATTATAACCTAGTGCACATTGAATGAATAATATTATTATTAATTTATTACTTAACATATTTTTTAATTATTTCATTTAAAATATTTAAACTTTCAAGCGGGGAAATATCATTAATATTTATTTTACTTAACTCATTCATCAAATCTTTGTGTAGATGGTTTTCTTCTTTATCTATTTTATTAATCAAATTCTTTATTTCTTTATCATTAATTAAAGAGGTGTTTTTATCTTTATTAATTAAAAGTTCTAAATAAATTTTAGACTTTGAAATTACTTGATTTGGTAAACCTGCCATTTTTGCTACATAAATCCCATAACTTTTATCAGTACCACCATTTACTATTTTTCTTAAAAATACTATATCTGATTTTCCTGATGATTCTTCAACCAAAACATTCAAATTATTTCCATTATTTAAATTATTAGCTAATTCAACTAACTCATGATAATGAGTTGCAAAAAGTGTTTTAGCCTTTATACTGTCATGTATGAATTCAGTAACAGCCCATGCAATAGAAAGACCATCATATGTAGATGTACCTCTCCCAATCTCATCTAATATAATAAGGCTATTTTTAGTTGCATTATTTATAATATTTGCTGTTTCTTGCATTTCAACAAGAAATGTAGATTCTCCTTCAGCTAAATTATCACTAGCACCCACTCTTGTAAATAATTTATCAACTATACCTACTTTAGCATAATCTGCTGGTACGAATGAACCTATCTGAGCCATAATTACAATAAGCCCAATTTGTCTTAAATATGTACTTTTACCAGCCATATTAGGACCAGTAATAATAGATAAAAACTCTTTTGAATTGAGGCTTGTATCATTTGAAATAAATTGGTCATCATTTGAAATAAGCTGTTCAACCACTGGGTGTCTACCATTTTTAATCTCTAATGTAAAACTATTACTTATTTTTGGGCGAATATATCTATTATTGATTGATAAATATGCTAAAGATGAAAAAATATCAATCTTAGAAATAAAATCTGCATTAGATTGAATATGAGAAATATTTGTTAAAATTTGAATGCATAAATCATTAAATATTTGATTCTCTAAAATTATAATTTTATGATCTGCATTTAAAATTTTATCTTCAAATTCCTTTAATTCTTCAGTAAAATAACGTTCATTATTAACTAATGTTTGTTTTTTTATAAAATATTCAGGAACCTTTTCTGAATGTATTTTAGTAACATCAATGTAATAACCAAAAATTTTATTAAAACTAATTTTTAAACTAGATATATTAGTTTCTTCTTTGAGCTTTTGTTGATAATTTAACATCCAGTCATTAGCATCGTTTGAAATAGTACGTAATTCATCTAAGTCACTTGAAAAACCATCTCGAATAAAATTGCCCTTTTTCATATTAATAGAAGGTTGATCTTTTAAGGTTTTATTAATTAAAGTAATGACTTGATCAGTATTAAAAATTTTATTTAATAATTTTATAATATGCTTTTTATCAGAAGAAATCTTTCCTTTAAAAGAATTTAAAAAATTTAAGGAATCAGATAAGTTAATTAAATCTATAGAATTAACTTTTTTACATGAAATTTTTGACATTATTCTTTTAATATCATAGGTATTTTTTAATTCATTCCTAGTATAGTCCAAAAAATTATAATCATTAATAAATTCTTCAATAATATCTAATCTATTATTAATCAGTTTTTTATCAATAAGAGGACTAGTAACCCAATTTTTTAATAACCTACTCCCTGATGAAGTTACTGTTTTATCTATTGTGGATAATAATGTACCCTTTTTTTTATTACTATTTAATAAAGATTCAAATAATTCTAAATTTCGAGTAGTATAGTAATCTAATTGCATTTTATTATTATATGATAAAGATTTTAAATTATTAATATGAGAAGATTTACGATTGAAATTTTCATTTAAATAATGCATAATTATCCCTGATGAAATAATGCATGAAGATTTATTATTAAGGCCAAAACCTTTCATTGATTTCACATTAAAATGATTACATAAAATTTCATTATTATAATTAAATTCATTTAACCAATCAGAAATAGAATTTGTAAAAATCTCCTTTATAGACTTAAATTTTTCAAATAATTCTTGTTGTGATTCTAAAACTAAAAATTCTGATATATTGTATTGCGAGATAAGGTTATCAAAATTATTAGCTTCAATTTGATTTGCATAAAATTCACCAGTAGAATAATCAAGTAATGAAACACCAATATTAGCTCGATCATAATATGCAGAACATATATAATTATTGTTATTGTGATCTAAAAATTTATCTGATACAGTTGTTCCTGGGGATACGACTTCTACAACTTCTCTTCTGACAATTCCTTTAGCTTGTGATGCATCTTCTACTTGTTCACATATAGCTACCCTATGACCAGCTTTTAATAGTTTATATAAATATTGGTCTAAAGAATGATATGGAAAACCTGCTAGTGCTACTGATGCAGCTGCACCATTAGATCTCTTTGTTAAGGCTATACCTAATATTTTAGAAGTAATCTCTGCATCTTTTTCAAACGTTTCATAAAAATCACCCATTCTAAATAAAATTATACAACCTTGGTGTTGTTCCTTAATATTCCAGAATTGTTTCATAACAGGAGTTGCTTTATTTTTATCAATCATATTCATTTTATCAACTCTCTAATATTCCCATTTCTATTTGTAAATCGAATTTTATCTAAATATTCAAGTATAGGAATTGCATATTTTCTTGAAATATTTAATAATTCTTTAAATTCTGGCACAGTAATTGATGACTGATCTTTAAAAAATATAATTAATTTATCTTTTAAAATATTAAAATTAGAAGATGTCATTAAAATTGATTGATCAATTCTTACTAGCAAACTTTGATTTTCACATATTTTAATAATTTTCATAAGTGCTTTTTCATCTTTCATATTACACTTGGATGTCAAATCTTTAATTGATGAAGTATTAAAACCTTCTTGATTTAAAATATTGATAAGCACTTCTTTATTCTCTTTATCTATTTCACTTAGCTTGATTTCATGTTTAAAAAGTGACCATCCATCAGATTTTTTTTCAATTTTATTTTCATTCTGTAAAATTATTAATAAATAATCAATATAGTCAGAATTTATATTCGTATCATTAATAATAATTTCTTTATTAATACTATTTGAATACTTATTATTTTTGAAAAAATTAGATATAGAACTCATCACTTTAGATTTTAATGTTTGACTTTGATTATCTGTTAATAACCAACTTTTATTCAAATGGTTTACTTTAGCTATATTATTATAAGATTTTAGCAAATCTAATAATTGTAATTTTGAATAACCCAATTGATTACAAAAATCATTAAATAAAACAGGATTTGAAGCAAATTTCTCAATGATGAACTCAATAAAATTATTTTTATCTGTATTTTTTATATTATCAACCATATTTGATATTTCAGATAATTTCATATTCTTATTAAAAAAATTATTTTTAATTTTTGAATGTAAAAGAATATTTCCTCCTCCTAATGTAAACACAGGAGAATAGTATCTTATAATAAATTTATCTCTATAAGAAGCTACTATTGGTTTTTCAAAGTTGATTAATACAATTGCCTTTTCTCCTGATTTAATATTTTGCTGATTAAACAAAAATATTGTACCTATTACTTCAGCTGTACCTAAATGTATTCTGATTCTTTGATTTCTTTTTATAGGTTTTTCTAAATCATCTAAAATTTTTATTTCTGCTATTATTGAATATACTCCATCAAAAAAATTTTTATCTACTACCTGATAACCTCTTTTAATATCATTTTTATCAATATTTTGAAGGTTTATTGCAGCTCTTTGACCAATAGAAGCAGAATTTGATGTGTTATTATGAGAATTAATTCCTCTGATTTTAGCTAACTTTGATATTGGTTCAATTTTTACTTCGTCACCAATACTAATATTACCTGAAGTAACAGTCCCTGTTACAACTGTTCCAAAGCCTTTAATAGAAAAAATACGATCAATAGGCATTCTAAATGCACCATTATCCTTTTTGTCAATTCTTGAAATATTTTCTAATGTATTTTTTAATTCTTTTATACCTTTATGTTGTACCGTAGAAACATTTAAAATATTAGAATTTTCATATTTAGTTCCATTAATTAAATCTTCTATTTCTAATTTAACTAATTGAATCATTTCTTCATCAACCAAATCAATTTTATTAATCAGTATAATTAATTCAGATATATTAAGTAATTTAAGAATATTAAAATGATCAATAGTTTGAGGCATAATACCATCATCAGCTGCAACAACTAAAAGACCCACATCAACAGATTGTATACCAGATAACATATTTTTAATAAAATCCTGATGGCCTGGCACATCAATTAAAGTAATTTTATCATTTAAAAATGCAATACCTAAATCAACTGTCATTCCTCTTTTTAAATCTTCTTTTAGAGTGCCAGAAAATTCGTTCGTTAATGATTTGATTATTGAAGTTTTTCCATGGTCAATATGACCTGATAATCCTACAATAAGCTCACTCATTAGATTGCTGTATTTATAGATTTAATTAATAATTCTAATTGATCGTTTGGAATTGCTTTTAAATCAATAAAAAATATATCATTATTAATATATCCAATTAATGGAATATCTAAATGAAGAAATTTTCGATAAATTTTACTAGCAGATATTTTTTTTGATTTAAAAGATAAAACAATACTTTCCATTTTTTCTGTTGGTAAAGAGCCACTTCCTGCTTCAACATGTGAAGATTGATAACTAATATTAAATTCTTTAATCATTTTTTTAGATAAACCCTGTAAGATTTTTTTTGCATTATTTTTAAGATCACTTGTTGATCTTAAAAAAAGTTGAATTGCTAGATTTTTTTCTGAAACATTTTTAGAAGAATAATAAGTTCTTAAAATATTTTCTAAAATTGAGATTCTAATTTTATCACATCTAACTGCTCTATATATTGAATTTTGTTTAATTAAATTAATTAAATTATTTTGGCCAGAAATAATTCCAGATTGAGGCCCTCCAAGAAGTTTATCTCCACTAAATGTTATAATATCAGCACCTAAATCCATATATTTTTTAATCATTTTTTCCATAGGCAACCCAAAAGATTTAAAATCAATAATTGAACCACTTCCTAAATCTATAATTAGAGGAATTTTATGTTTTTTTGCTAATTTTGATAATTTTTTTATATCTATTTCATTGGTAAACCCTATTACTTTATAGTTACTAGTATGAACATATAAAATTGCACCTGTTTTTTTATTAATCACATTTTCATAATCTGTTATATGAGTTTTATTTGTAGTGCCAACTTCTATCATATTACAATTAGACTTTTGTATCACATCTGGGATTCTAAATGAGCCACCAATCTCTACCTGTTGACCACGACTAATTATGATATCTTTATTATCACAAAGACTATTTAATGTTAACATAACAGCAGCTGCATTATTATTTACAACAATTGATTCTTCTGCATTACAAATACTACTAATCAATTTAGAAATATGAATATTTCTATCACCTCTTTTACCATTTTTAATATTAATTTCAAGATTTGAATATGGATAGTTTTGTATTATCCCATCTATTAAAATTTCTTTTGAAATTGGAGCTCTTCCAAGACCTGTATGTAATATAATACCTGTACCATTAATGACAGGTTTTAAGCTTTTCTGACACGCTTCATTACATACTTGTGTAATTTGGTCTTTTATGTATTTTTTTGGGTTTTTATCAATTTTACCTGATTGAAAATTTTTTCTTATTTCATTTAATTTATTATTTAGATTGTATTTTATAAAATCTAAAGGAATATTTTTCTCAGAAATTTTATTTTTCTTTAAAATTTCATCAATTGAAGGAATAAGTTTAAGAGCCTCACGGACTTTATTTTGTTTGTTGTTCATAATACGTAACTCATTTTATTTAACTCAACAATTCTTTTTCATTGATATCATCCATTTGTTTTGGATTAAGTTTATCATCAGCATATTGTAGATATAATTTTTTAGTTATAAATAATTTAAATAAATCTGAATCTATTTCTCCATCATTAACCATAAATTTTAAAATATTTAAAGCTTTTGATAATTTATAAGGTTCTTTGTAAGGACGGTCTGGAGCAGTTAATCCTTCAAAAACATCAGCAATTGCTATAATACGAGCTTGTAAAGGTAATTGATCTCCAGAATATCCATTAGGATAACCTTCTCCATTAATTTTTTCATGATGACATCCAGCATAAAATGGAACTTGTTTAAGATGATCTGGATAAGGCAATTTATCTAATAATTGATAGGTTAATGAAACATGACTTTCCATAACTTCCCTATCTTTTTTTGATAGTGTTCCTCTAGAAATAGTTAAAAAATCAATTTCACTTTCACTAAGAATTGAAGAAGATTGATTATCTAATTCTATCTGTTGTTTAGCAATATCATATACTCGTTTTTGTAAATCTTCAGACATATATTCACCACCAATATTAGATGTTTCTAAAAATTTAAAATCATCATCAATTTTTTGTAATTGTGAATTAAGTAATTCTTTATCAATATTAGAATCAGATAATTTATTTTTATAAAAATTTAATTCTACATCTCTTTTTAAAATTTCAAATCGTAATTTTATTTGATTAATCTTATCATATAATCCTTCTAGTTTAGTTGATTTATTCATTATATGATCAGGAGTTGCAACTTTTCCAAAATCATGTAACCAACCGGCAACATATAATTCATCCATTTCATCTTCTGAAAATGAAAAATCTTTATATTTATCTGTTTGATCTGCGTTAATACATTCTGCAAACATCATAGTTAAAACTGGAACTCTATTACAATGCCCTCCAGTTACAGCATCTTTATGTTCTAATGCATCTGCAACTAGCTTTATAAATGATCTGAATAATATTTTTTGTTCTTCAATTAACAATTGATTAGTTAATGCTACAGAAGCTTGTGAACTTAATGCTTCAACTAGTTCAACTAATTCATCTGAAAATGAAATAATTTCACCATCTTGTTGTGCATTTAATAATTGTAAAACTCCAATCACTTTATCTTTGTGATCTTTTAATGGGACATTTAAAAATGATTTAGAAAAATAGTTGTGCTTTTTATCAAAACCTTTAACTCCAGAAAAATCATATTCATCATTTTCATATGCATTTTTAATATTAATTGTTTTTGCTTTTAATACACATACAGCAGATACATTATTAAGATTTTTACTACCATCATCATTATATAACTTAACTGGATAGATATAATCAGGAACAGGTTCTGAAGAACCACCAAACTTAATCTCTAATGACTCAGTTTGCATAATTTTAAAATTTAATTTTTTGTTATCATCCGTAATTAAATATACAGTCCCACCATCAGAATTTGAAATTACTCTTGCTTCATTTAAGATTTTTTCTAATAAGATATTGATATTTTTTTCTTTTGATAAAGCTATACCAATATCTATTAACTTATTAAGTTTGTTAGTATTTGAAAAATTATTCAAAGAATTACTCTTTAGTCTTAATTCTAGCTGCTTTTCCTTTTAAATTTCTTAAATAATAAAGTTTAGCTCGTCTTACTTTACCTTTTTTAAGAATTTTTACAGAATCTATAATTGGAGAATGATATGGAAATATTCTTTCTACACCTACACCATTAGATATTTTTCTTACAGTAAAAGTTTTGCTTGTCCCTGAACCTGCAGATTGAGCGATTACTACCCCATCAAATAACTGAACTCTACTTCTATTTCCTTCTGTAACTTTCACACCAACTGAAACAGTATCTCCAGGTTTAAAGTTAATCACATCAGATTTTAAACTGTCTTTTGTCGCATTTATTATTTTATTCATTTTAACTCCATCTAATTTTTATTATTATATTTTACCCATAAATCAGGTCTATTCTTTTTTGTCTTCTCTTTCTTTAATTTTAATTTCCATTCTTTAATTTTTTGATGATGCCCAGATAATAAAAGTTCTGGTACTTTTAAATCTCTATAAATCTCAGGTCTTGTATAATATTCACAATCTAATAAATTAGATTCAAAAGAATCTGTCTCTGCAGATTCTATGTTATTTAATACTCCAGGTATCAATCTTATTACTGAATCTGAAATTACTAATGAAGATAATTCTCCACCTGTTATAACATAATCTCCAATAGAATATTCATCGGTAACTAAGTTATCCCTAACCCTTTGGTCAACGCCCTTGTAATGTCCACAGATAAAAACTAAAGTGTCATTTTCTTTTAATTTTTTTGCTTCATTTTGATTAAAAACTTTTCCATCTGGAGATGGGTAAACAACCCTCATCTTTCCTTTTTTTGAATCTAATTTTAAATCATCAAAAGCTCTAAAAATTGGTTCAGGCTTCATAACCATTCCAGTACCACCACCAAATGGATAATCATCTATATTTTGGTGTGGCTGATCAGCATAATCAAATAGATTAAGTATTTTATAATTAACCAAGCCTTTGTCTTGAGCTTTTTTAATCATACTATTTTCCATAAAACTAATTACAGTCTCAGGAAATGGAGTAATAAAAAAAATATTCATTATTCAATAATACCCTTATGTATCATCATTACCAATTTTTTATCATCTTTATCAAAAAACATAATTAAATCTTTCGCAAATGGTACCATTTTTTCACCATCTAACGTATTAATCATTAATACATCATTACCTTGTATTGGAATAACATCTTTAACTATTCCAATTTTTCTTTCATTTTGATCAAACAAAATACAGCCTATAAAATCTATAAAATAATTTTCATCGCTAGATAATTTGGGAAACACATTTTTATTAACATAAAAATCTGTATTATTAAATTTTTGAACATCATTTCTACTTAGATATTCAAAAAATCTAATTAAATTATTTTTAGAATTATAATTTATATCTTTAATTGTCAAAAAACTATTTACATCATTTTCAAAAAATATTTTATCTTCTTTTTTTAATAATCTAGAGTCTTTATTAAAAAATCTAACGGAAATATATCCCTTTAAACCATGAGGTTTTACAAGCAAACCAAATGGTATTAAACTAATAATTTTACTCAATTATTTCTAAAAGTGCTCTTTTACCACCTGCTTTAGCAGTTGCAGCAGAAAGTAATGTTCTTAAAGAACCTACATTTTTACCTTTTTTACCTATTACTTTTCCAACATCACCTTCACCTACTTTTAATTCATAGATTAAAGTATTTTCACTTTCAGTTAAATTAATTTCAACTTCATCAGGTTTGTCTACTATAGCTTGTATCATAGCCTCTAATAGATCTTTCATATCCATATTCATCTCCATTTTTTAGTGTTTTTACTTTTTGTCTTCTTTTTTATCAGTTTCCTCTTCAGCTGGATCTTCCTCTGCTTCTGGAGCTTCTTCTTCAGCTGGAGCTTCCTCTGCTGCTGGAGCTTCCTCTGCTGGAGCTTCCTCTGCTGCTGGAGCTTCCTCTGCTGGAGCTTCCTCTGCTGGAGCTTCCTCTGCTGGAGCTTCCTCTGCTTCTGGAGCTTCCTCTGCTGGAGCTTCCTCTGCTGGAGCTTCCTCTGCTACTGGAGCTTCCTCTGCTGCTGGAGCTTCCTCTGCTGGAGCTTCCTCTGCTGCTGGAGCTTCTTCACTACCTACTTCTATATCTTCAGCTGATTTTGTTTTTGATTTTTTAGATAATTTTTTATCTTTTTTCCTTTGCTTCCTTGATTCTTCATTTTTTAACCATTCTTGAAGCAGCTTATCTATTTCACTATCTGATTTGCCTTGAGTGATAAGATGCCACTTATAATTTAAACCGGTTCTTTTAAACAAAGAATGCACAGAATCTGAAGGAATTGCTCCATCTTTTAACCATTTAATTACTAAATCTTCTTTAATATTACAGTCATGATTTGAACTAACAGGATTAAACCACCCCAATCTTTCAATTTCTTTTCCGCTTCTTTTTTTACTAGAATCAATAGCTACAATTCGATAAAAAGGACTTTTCTTTCTTCCCATTCTTTTAAATCTTATTTTAACTGCCAATGTATACTCCTTCCATAATTATTATTAAATAAATTTAACCAAAATTAAATGGCAAATTCATATTTTTTTTATTTTTCATTTTTTTAATCATTATCTTCATTTGATTGAATTGTTTAATTAAATTATTTACTTCTTGAACAGATCTGCCGCTTCCACAAGCTATTCTCTTTTTTCGAGAACCATTTATAATTTCTGGTTTTCTTCTTTCCTTCTTTGTCATAGAATTGATAATGGCTTCAATCCATTTAAATTCATCATCATTTAAATTAACATCTTTTTTGATTTTAGAAAAACCTGGAACCATTGACATTAAACTAGACAAAGAACCCATTTTCTTTATTTGGTGAATTTGAGACTTATAATCTTCAAATGTAAATATTCCTTCCTTTAATCTTTGTGCACTTGATAACGCTACATCTTTATCAAAGGTTTGTTCAGCTTTTTCAACTAAACTAACAATATCTCCCATACCTAAAATTCTTGAAGCCATACGTTCAGGATGAAATGTATCAAAACTTTTAATTGATTCACCAGTTCCAATAAATTTTATAGGTTTACCAGTAGATTCTCTTAATGATAGTGCTGCTCCCCCTCTAGAATCTCCATCTAATTTAGTTAATATTATTCCTGTAATATCTAAACAATTGTTAAATTCTACAGCAGAATTAACAGCATCCTGCCCTGTCATACTATCTGCAATATATAAAGTTTCAGTAGGGTTTGCAATTTTGCTTATTTGTTTTATTTCATTCATTAAATCATCATCAATATGTAATCTGCCTGCCGTATCAATAATAAGGCAATCAAAAGATTTATTTTTTGAATATTCAATTCCTTTTTTAACTACCTCTTGAGGATCTTTACAATTTTCTATATAAAAAGTTTCAATATTTTGTTCAGTTGCTAATACTTTTAATTGTTCTACTGCTGCAGGTCTCTGTAAATCTGCTGCTATTAATAAAGATTTTCTATTTTTTTTATTTTCTAAATGATACGCTAGTTTTACAGAAGTGGTAGTTTTACCTGAACCTTGAAGTCCTGATAGCAGTATAACAGAAGATTTTTTCTTACAAAAATCATCATTATTATTTTCTCCGCCTAAAAAATATGTTAATTCATCTTTTAATAGTTTTACAAATTGCTCTCCAGGTTTTATAGAAGAAAAAACTTTGTGTCCTTTTGATTTTTCTTTAACACGTGTAATAAAAGATTTTACTACTTTATAGTTTACATCCGCCTCTAATAACGCTCTTCTTACATCTCTCAATGCAGAGTCAATATTAGATTCAGTGATTTTACCTTCACCTCTAATACTAGTTAAAACTTTATCTAATCTTGATTGTATTTGTTCAAACATTTTTTTACTTAATATTCCCTACGATAAAATTACATTTATTTTATAGCCCGGTAATTTAATCTTCTCGACTGAACTCTGCAAGAGTTTAAAAAGTAAATTTATTTTTTTAAATTGTCTAAAATCATTGCTCTATACTGAGAGCTTATTTGATTCCATTCATATTTTGAGGCAAATGCTTTTAATTTGTCAGTATCCATTGGATTATTCATTTGTTCTAAAATTAATTTAGAAAATTCAGAATGATCCTGTGCAATTAAAAAATCAGAGTTTAAATCTTTTAATTCAAAATTAAAATTAGTTAAAATAAAAGGTTTCTCTAATATAGAATATTCAAAAATTTTATTGGGGAGAATAAACTTTGAAAGATTATTTCTTTTGAAGGGAATTATGCAAACTTTTGCATAATTTAAATATTTACCAATTTGGTTGTAATTAATACTATTTATGTGATGAACATTCTTACATTTTTTTATATGTTTAAAACTTTTTTCAACTTGTTGTTTAATATCTCCTATAAAAAGAAAATGTATGTTTGAAAGATTACACACAACCTTTTCAATAAGATCAAAATCTAATCTTGTATCAATCGAACCAATAAACATAACAATATCTTTATCTTTTAATTTCTCAATATATGAATTAGCTATTGTTTGTTCTTTATTATCTGATAAAATTAATTTAGAATCTACACCATTTGATATAATTTCAATTTTTGAATGATACTGTTTAGGTATAAAGTTTATATAAGATTTAAATGGAACAATGATCTTATCAGCATATTTTAATGTTTTAATAAAATATGTTTCTTTATTGCCAGAATTAGGAAATGCTAATGGATTATCATTACAATCATATATAATTTTCAAACCTAATCTATTTTTGATTTCTATTAAATAATCAATCCAAAAAACATTAGATGTGATAAGAATATCTGGTTTGAAATCTATTTTTCTTAAAATATTATTAATTAAAAATTTAGATATTTTTTTTAAAAGCCATTTGAATGGCAAAAAATTTATTAAATAGTTTATAAAAACGATATCTGAGTTTTGTACTTGAGGAATTGTAACATATTTAATATTCTTTTCAATAGATATGTTAAATTTATTTTTTAAATTAAATGATAATGGCTCAACAAATAAAATCTCATCAGTATTATCAAAATTAGATAATATGTGTTGTTTTCTTGTCCTTAGATAAGACCATTTTATTTCTGAGAGCCAAATAATTTTCATTTTTAATTATATTATTTATATGAATTTAATAAAAAACTTTAAAATTGATAAAAATAAGATAATACAACTATCAATAGTTGTAACAACATTATTTTTAATTAGTGCTTTTTTATATAAAAACTTTATAGATGGCACATATGTTTTTGCCTCAGGTGATTACTTTGCTCCTAAAATGATTTCAGAATCTATTAAAAATCTTCAAGATTTGAATGGAGAATATCCATATTGGTTACCTTCTATTTTTGGTGGAATGCCTACTATACACTCATTGCAAAATATATCTAATTATTATATACCCAATTTTGTATTAAATATATTAAAAATATTTTCTGCACCAGAAATTTGGACACAATTAATTCATCTTAT
>JAAZYZ010000006.1 GCA_014239355.1 Fidelibacterota bacterium | reverse complement strand
TTAGATGATTTTGCTGAAATAGATAAACAAGCAAATATGGAAGGCAGAAGATTGTCTTTGATTCTAAGCCCTAAATAAGGAGTAAATTAAGATGCCAAAGATGAAAACAAGAAAAAGTGTTGCAAAAAGATTTAAAAAAACTGGTACTGGAAAATTAGTTCATTCTAGAGCTGGAAATAGTCATTTAGCAACTAGAAAAAGCTCGAATCGGAAGAGGCGTCTCCGTAAGAGTACAACAATTAGCTCTGCTATGAGTAGCAGAAATAAAAAAATGATAAATTAGGGGAGTAATATGCCAAGAGCTAATAGTTCAGTTCCTAGAAGGAAAAAACATAAAAAGATCATTAAACAAGCTAAGGGTTATTTTGGTACCCGTAAATCCAATTATAGAACTGCTAAAGATGCTGTACAGAGAGCATTGCAATATGCTTACAGAGATAGAAGGCAAAAAAAGCGTGATTTCAGAAGATTATGGATTATTCGTATTAATGCTGCAGTTAGAAATAGAGGTTTAAGTTATTCTAAATTTATTTCGTTATTATCAAAAAATAATATTGAAATAAACAGGAAGAGCCTTGCATATATGGCTGTTAATGATTCAGATGGATTTACCAAATTAGTTGATTCTATAAATAAATCATAGTTTTTCTATGTCATTATTAAATAAAATTAATTCTATTCAGAAAGATTTTAAAGCTGAATTATCTTCTGCTACAAATGATTCTTCTAAATTAAATGATCTATATAACAAATACCTTGGTAGAAAAGGTTTGTTATCTGAATTATTTTCTGAATTATCTAATGTTGATCCATTAGACAAACCTATTATTGGTCAAGAAATTAATTCACTTCGAAATAATATTCAGAAAGACTTTGATAAGTTAAATTCAAAAAAAACTACTAGTAAAAGTACTTCTAAAGTAGACTTAACTTTATCAGGAAATCATTTTTTTGAAGGCAATATACATCCTATTACTAAAGTTATAAATGATATATCTAATATATTTAGTAGTATTGGTTTTTCAATATTTTCAGGTAATGAAATAGAAGATGATTTTTATAATTTTGAAGCTTTAAATATTCCTAAGCATCATCCTGCAAGAGATATGCAAGATACTTACTATTTAAATAATGAAAAACTGTTAAGGACACACACTTCTGCAAGTCAAATTCATTTTATGGAAGAAAATGAGCCACCTATAAGAATTATTTCTCCAGGAAGAGTTTATAGAAATGAGGATATTAGTGTACGTAGTTATTGCTTATTCAATCAAATTGAAGGTTTATATGTTGATAAAAATGTTAGTTTTGCAGATTTAAAAGGAGTAATGGAGTATTTTTCAAAAAAATATTTTGGAGAAGATGTTAAAGTTAGATTTAGGCCTAGTTACTTTCCTTTTACTGAGCCAAGTGCTGAAATGGATATTTATTGGGGGTTAAATTATGAAAGTGATTATAGAATAACAAAAGGAACAGGTTGGTTAGAAATATTAGGTTGTGGTATGGTAGATCCTGAAGTATTTAAGTCAGTTAATTATGACAGTTCATTAACTGGATATGCTTTTGGTATTGGTATAGAGAGAATAGCTATGTTAAAATATGGTATTACAGATATTCGTTTACTATATGAAGGTGACATTAGATTTTTAAGGCAGTTTTAAATTATGAAGATTTCTAGAAATTGGTTAAATAATTATATTCAATCAAACAAGAGTGATGCTGAATTAGTTGAAGCCTTTACTCAGTTAGGATTAGAGTGCACTTCTACAAAACTTAATTCAATAGACTTAAATATAGTTGTTGGAGAAATTGTTAGTTGTGTAAAACATCCTAATGCAGATAAATTAAAGGTTTGTGAAGTTGATGTGTCTGAGGATGAATTATTAACCATTGTATGTGGTGCTCCTAATGTAACAGATAAGATGCTAGTTCCTGTGGCAAAAATTGGTAGCAAAATAGGTGACTTTAAAATAAAGAAAACTAAAATCAGAGATATTGTATCACATGGGATGATTTGTTCAGAAAAAGAACTTGGTTTGAGTGATGATCACGAAGGTATTATGATATTAGATAACAATTTATCTAAAGGTCACATTTTAAGCGACGCTTTATCACTAGAGGTAGATACTATATTTGATTTTGATATTACACCAAACAGAGGTGATTGTTTTAGTCATTTAGGTATAGCTAGAGAGTTAGCTATCATTGAAGGTTCAAAATTAGAATTAGAAAAAATCAAATTTAATACAAGCAATTTTAAAACTTCAGATTTAGTAAAAATAAATATTTCTAATGGTGATTTATGTCCTAGGTATTCTTGTAGAGTTATAAAAAATATTAAAGTTCAAAAAAGTCCTCAATGGTTAAAACATAAAATGGCATTAATTGGTCAGAAAAGTATTAACAATATAGTTGATTTAGCAAATTATATAATGTTTGATTTAGGGCAGCCTTTGCACACATTTGATTATGATAAATTAAATGGTAAAACAATTGAAGTAAGGCATGCTGAAAAAAATGAAGAAATATTATGCTTAAATAATGAGCTTAATAAATTATCAACCGATGATATTGTTATTGCAGATTCAAAAGGTCCCATTGCTATTGCAGGTGTTATTGGAGGTTTTGATAGTCAAGTAGATAAAAATACAACTAGCATATTACTTGAAAGTGCTGTTTTTGATGAAATAAGTATAAGAAAAACTGCTAAAAAATATGACTATGCAAAAGAGGCATCTAAACGATTTGAAAGAGGTATTGATTATAGCCAGGTAATATATGTAATGGATAAGTTTACTAAGTTACTTATAGATATGAATGATGGTAAATCCTCTAATGATTTTGTTGACAATAAGGCAAAAGAGAAAGATGTTAAAACAATAGAATTTAATTATAAAAAGTGTAATAATTTTTTAGGTCTAGCATTAAATCTTGATGAATATAATGATATTTTTTCAAAACTATCTATTGATGTCAAAAACAAAAAAGACATTCTTTTATGCTCAGTACCCTCATATAGGAATGATTTAGATAGAGAAATCGATTTATATGAAGAGGTAGCCAGAGTGTTTGGTTATGATAATATTCCTATATCTCAAGTATTTAATAATTCATATTCAGCTATTATTGATAATGCTCAAGATATTCATAATCATATTAGATCAATGCTTTGTTCTAAAGGTTTTTATGAACATTATTCTAATAGCTTATATAATGATAAAGTATTAAAAGATTTTAATGTTTTTGAAACTTCTGAAATTATAAACGAATCAAGTCAAGATATGAAATATATGAGAAATTCTTTAATGCCAGGATTGTTAAAAGCAGTTTCTTTTAATGAAAAAAGAGGACAAAATTATTTTAAATTATTTGAAATTGGTAGAGTTCATTCTACTATTAAATCATACAATAAAGAAGAGAGTAATCTAGGTTTAGTTTGGTTTGGTCAGCATCATGAGCATTGGAATAGTAAATTTGTTGCTGATATTTTTTATGCAAAAGGAGAGGTATTATCAATTTTAAAACAATTGAAAGTAAATGATATTCATTTTAAAATAGAAGAATCTAAATTAAGTGAAATCAATATTAATATTTATTCTAAAAAGAGCTGTATTGGCTATTTACGGTTATTAGATATCAAATTAAAAGAAAAATATGAGATAAAAGGGCCAATAGTATTTTCTGAGATTTCTATAGATAAAATCAATAAAAATGTTATAAAAGATTTTCGATATCAAGCAATATCTCCTTTTCCTTCTATGAAAAGAGATATTTCTATTTTATTAAAAAAGGAAGTTCAATCAGCTGATATTGTTGATTGTATTTATAGTGCAAGTGATAAATTATTAATAGATACTAATGTATTTGATGTATATTCTGGAAAAGAGTTAGATTCAGATTCAAAAAGTTTAGCAATTTCATTAACATTTCAAAGTAAAGAAAAGACATTGGTTGATAAAGATGTTGATGATAGAGTACTATCTATTTTAGATAGTTTAAAAAATAAATTTGATATAGTTCAACGTTAAAAAGGGGTTTTTATGGCTAAAGAAGTTAATATTAAAATATATGGACAAGAGTATAGGTTAAGAACAGATGCAGAACCTAAAGTGATAGAAGAATGTGCGAATTATCTAAGTGATACTATGGTGCAAGTAGCAGGTTCTGATAAATCATCTACACCACAATTACGCTTGGTTATTTTTGCAGCAATGAATATAACTGCACAATTATTTGAATGCAAAAAGAAGAAAGATCAAGTTATTAATCAAGTAGAAGCAAAAGCGATAGCTATTACTGAATTTATCGAAGATAAAATTTCAGATATTGAAGCATCTCAAAAATAGAGTTTTGTATTGGATACTCTTGTTTTAAAAGGAAAAGTTGTTTCTCTCAAGGTTAAAGATCAGCTTCTATCAAAAATAACTAATTTAAAATCTAAAGGTGTAACCCCATCTTTAGCTGCAATTATTGTTGGAGACAATCCAGCTTCTAAGTTATATGTTAGCTCAAAAGCTAAAGCATTTTCAAAATTAGGTTGTTATAGTGAAGTTTTTTCCTTTTCTAAAGATACGAATAAAGACAAACTTATTAATTTTATTAATGAGTTAAATGAAAATAAAAAATTTCATGGAATTTTATTACAACTCCCTCTTCCTAAGCATTTAAATGAAAAAGAAATTTTAAAGACTGTTTCTCCTAAAAAAGATGTAGATGGTTTACATCCTGAGAATCAGGGTTATATTATGCAAGGAGATCCACAATTTATTCCGTGCACACCATTTGGATGCTTGAAAATTTTAGACTATTACGACATTGATATAGAAGGTAAAGATGTGGTAGTTGTAGGAAGAAGTAATCTTGTTGGTAAACCTATAGCTTCATTGTTGTCTCAAAATTTTCCTTATGGAAATGCTACTGTAACCTTATGTCACACACGAACAAAAAATTTAGAATCATATACTCAAAAAGCTGATATTATTATTGCTGCTGTTGGTGTCCCTAATTTAATCAAAAAAAATATGATTAAAGAGGGGGCTCATATTGTGGATGTGGGTATCAACAGAATAGATGATACAAGCAGAGAAAAAGGATATAGAGTTGTAGGTGATGTTGATTTTGATGGTGTTTTAGGTAAGGCAGCTTCTGTTACGCCAGTACCAGGAGGTGTAGGAGTAATGACAGTAACAATGTTATTGAGTAATACAGTTCGGGCAGCAATTAATCAAAATTCATAATGCTATACAGAGAATAAATTTATGCTTACAGTAGTTAATTCTTTGTTTGGAAAGTTAAATTCAAAATTATCATTATTTTTTAATCCTGCTAATCTTGCAGAGTCAATAAAATCTTCATATTCAATTATATATTGATTTGAATATCCATGTGTTGCATCATATGCAGTAGCTAATGTTTTGCCAATATTGTCTTTACATATATTTGGATTGATTGTATGTAATTCAAGTAATATTAGCCCATATTTGCTTATGAAGGGCTTCCACTTTAAGAAGTGTTCAATTAAACCTATTTTAAATACTATAGGTTCAAAAATTTTGTTATTTTCATTACAACAGAATGCTGCTGTTGAGTTTGTTTTAATTTTATTTAAATCAAAATTATCTAACACAGGCATTTCAAATATTCTGTTATGGTCTAAAAATGATCTTACACTTAATAAGTCATTAAGTTTCATATCATGTTTTTCCTCTAATTCAGCATTAAAGTTATTTGGATTTCCTATGTCAGCTTTTACCAACATGTGAGTTATATTTTCTGTCTCCAAATTTTTACCTGTAACTTCTAAGGCTTCATCATTAAAATCTGCTCCGATTATATGTAAAGGATATTCTTTTAAATTCTGTCCTCTTGCTGTTTTTTCTTTTATAAGCTTATAGAGATGTATTAATAAAGTTCCATCACCACATCCCATATCAGCTATGCCTTTTGGTTGCATGTTGATAGGTCTATTGAAAATTTCTACAATTATTTCATCTATTTTTTTAAAATATAATTTATGGGCTCCACCACTTCCCCAAACATTCATTTTTCTATCAACATGAAGTTCATTTCCATTTTTATCTCTAACTAATATATTTGCAGTGTCTTTAAATAATAAAGTATCTATTTGTGCAAATAGAGGCATATATGAAACGGTCACTCCATATGCTGCGCTTCTTTTATAGAAAAACATACCTTTTTCATTTAATTGTTCACCATTTGATAATTCAAATTTTTCAAATAGACGTATAATACATTTTTTATTTTCATTATTTATTGAATGATTAAATATTAATTTATTATTTGATTCAATTTTGATATGATTATTCATACCTAAAGCAACAAGTACGGGACCGAGGATTAAACCTTCAATATGTTTTAGTATAGTCTTATTTCTTGTTTCTTTTTCTAGTTCATCAAACTTATCTAAAAATTCATTTAATTTTTGATGAGAGTCCTGATTATTAAAGTTTAATTTGATTAAATAGGGAAAAAATAGAAAAAAAGTGTTATATAAATTTGATTGATTGAATATTTTAATACCTGATTTAGTAGGGTTAATTTTAATTAAATTTTCTTGAGTCAGTTCTCTTTTAAGCCATCCTTGAGATTCAAATAATCTAAGAGTAACATTTAAATAATCTCCATTTATAGATTCTAGTTTGTTGTTATCTATAATAAATTCATTTGATTTTTTTAAAAAGTTTAAGGTTTTGTTATTTTTATCAAAAATACATGATAGAGGTGCAGTTAAAGCAATTCCATCTATGTGTTTAAAAAGGTCACTTCTAAGTTTTTTCTTATCTATCATAAATATAATTTATTTTCTGAGGAATAATATATTATAATTATATTATACTTCTATTATATAATTTGTTAAATTTGAGTGATGGCTTTGGTACCTAAACATATTAAAGATTTAATGCCTTATAAAGCAGGTAAGCCTATTTCGGAAGTCCAAAGAGAATTAAATCTAGATTATATTGTTAAATTAGCTTCTAATGAAAATCCTATGGGCCCTTCTAAAAAAGCTATTACTCAAATTGAGAAAATATTACATGATGCCCATAGATATCCAGACTCTAATGGTTATGAATTAAGAACTAAATTAGCTCAAAAATTCAACTTAAATATAGATAATGTAATTATAGGTGGTGGTAGTGAAGGTATTATGTCTGTAATTATGAGAACTTTTTTAAACGCAGATGATGAAATTATAGCAACAGAAAATTCCTTTATTGGGTTTAGAGTTTTAGCAAATGCTAGCGGATTTAAGGTCAATTGGGTTCC
>JAAZYZ010000005.1 GCA_014239355.1 Fidelibacterota bacterium | reverse complement strand
CATCATAGAGAACCAGATATATTCACAATTCCAGGAAAAGCCCCTTGGAGTTATATCATTATGTTTGCTTTTTTATCATTATTAACCTTTTTAGACCCTTCTTTTCATCAAAGAACATTTGCCGGTAAAAATTTAAAAACTGTACAAAAAAGCATTACAATATCCGTATTATGCTGGTTTGTGTTTGACCTCATGACAATAACAATAGCTCTATTCTATATTGAAATAGCTTTTAAAAATGGTTTGGATATATATAGCACATCATCTCCATATATTGAATTGGCACAAATTGTATTTAAAAATAATCCATTTTTAATGGGTATTTTCTTTATTTCAATACTATCTGTAGTAATGTCAACCATAGATAGCTATACTTTTTTATCTTCTATTACACTTAAATATGATTTAAATACTATTCTTAAAAAAGAAACTGATATAAAGGGGATTAAAAAAAGTACTATTTTAATATTAATTATATCTTTGATACTCTCTTTAATTTTTGATAGAGCTTTGTCTTATTGGTATTATTTTGGAAGCTATGTACTTGTATCTACTTTTTTTCCATTGATATATGCTTTATTTGATATAAGAATGAAAAATGTAACCATAATGATGATTACTAGCTTAGTCATCACTATATTGTGGGATATAATCATTTATTTAGAAATTTCCAATCTACCTTCTATATATATTGGATTAGCAATAAATCTTCTATTTATTATTGTATCAAAACTGAAGAAGTAAACTTATAGCGCTTTAATTATTTATCAATTTTAATTCTATGCAAATTCTCTATAAAATTAGCACTGTGATCAAGTATCTTATCTGACTTAATCTCAATAGCTCTAGTTGCTAAAGATGATATAAATTCCCTATCATGACTTGCAAAAATAATAGTACCTTCATATGAATATAAAGCTGAATTTAAAGCTTCTATTGATTCCATATCTAAGTGATTAGTTGGCTCATCCATAATTATTACATTTGGTTCCTGAAGAATAATTTTACCAAACATCATCCTCCTTTTTTCACCTCCTGATAAAACATCTGTTGTTTTATTAATATCATCTTTTGAAAATAAAAGTCTTCCTAAAATACTTCTAACTTTTTGTTCATCTTCATCTTTTTTTATCCACTGTCCCATCCATTTCATTAAAGTCAAGTTTTTATCAAAATTATTATCAATATTTTGCTCAAAATAAGCTATATCCGCATTTAAAGACCATTTAATATTCCCGCTATCTTTTAAATCCTCATTAACTAAACAATCTAACAAAGTTGTTTTTCCAATACCATTTGTGCCTAATATAGCAATTCGATCACCTTCATCTATAATGAAACTAATCTTATTAAGTACGTTAAGCGATTCATAACTTTTAGATAAATTTGTAACCTCAAGAACATTGCTGTGAATTTTCTTTTTTTGATTAAATCTTATAAATGGATAGACTCTACTAGATTTAACTATATCATCTAATTTTATTTTATTGATTTGATTAGCTCTTGAAGTAGCTTGTTTTGCTTTAGATGCATTTGCTGAAAATCTTTTAACAAAAGATTTTAACTCATCAATTTTAGCTTGCTTTTTTTTATTCTCATTTAATAAATATTCTCTAGCTTCTGTAGCAGCAATCATAAAATCATCATAATTTCCTGGATACAAACGTATCTCACCATAATCTAAATCTGCTATATGAGAGCATATTTTATTTAAAAATTGTCTATCATGTGAAATTGTTATAATTGTACTGTTACTATTTATTATTATATTTTCAAGCCAATTAATAGTTTCTAAATCTAAATTATTTGTAGGTTCATCTAAAAGTAAGATATCTGGATTACCAAACAATGTTTGTGCTAGCAAGACCCTTAACTTCATACCTGGTGCAAGCACACTCATATTTTTTTCATGTTGATCTAATGAAATTCCAAGCCCTATTAATAGTTTACTTGCATCACTTTCACATGTGTAGCCATCTAGATCTGAAAATTCTACTTCTAAATCTCCAACCTTTAAGCTCTCTTCAACACTCATATTTTCTAAACTATAAATTCTATCGCTTTCAGTCTTAATAATCCAGAGTTTTTGATGACCCGTAATAACACAATCTATAATAGGGGTATCTTCATAAGCAAAATGATCTTGCTTTAATGTAGCAACTCTAAATTTTTTATCTATAGAAACTTTTCCATTAGTAGACTCTATTTCACCAGATAAAATTTTCATAAAAGTGGATT
>JAAZYZ010000004.1 GCA_014239355.1 Fidelibacterota bacterium | reverse complement strand
TGATAAAAACAAAGCCCACATGACTCCAAAAGCAAGGCCAAATGAATATCCAACCATATACTCTAAAGGAGAAGAAATCATTGTTATAAATGCAGCAGATGTAGTAACCGAAGTTAAAAAAATAGGTTGCATTAAACCATCCATAGTAATAAAAATTGCTTTATCTTTATCTTTTGTTTTTCTTAGTTCCTTAAAAAATTTAGAAACAATATGAACTCCATCTGAATTAGCAATTGTTAGCAAAATAATCGGCATTGAGGTATTCATCATCGTAAAATCAAAATAGTTACTCCCAGTTAGAAATCTCATCCAACCCATAGATCCAAGCATTGCTAAAAAAGAAGAAATAATTGTTAATAAAATAATAAAAACAGCATAAAAACTGCGAAGATTTAAAAATAAAATGATGAACATAATAATAAGACCAATAGCCATTAAGGAACTAACATCTTGTTTGATTAAATTAGGTGTTTCACCAGCTAAATAAGGTTGTCCTGCAAAATGAATATCATAATCTCCTAAATATTGATACGCTAAATTCTTAACTTGTGTAACAATATTTGAAAATTCAGAATCATCAAAAGGTCTAATTGCAATATTTAGATAATCATTATCATTACTGACTAAGCGCTGTTTCTGCTCTGGGTTTTTTTCAAAATAATTAATTATTTCATTTAAATTTTTATTAATAATTACATCATTATTAAAGTCTTCTAAAAAATTTTCTGATTGAAGCGGACCTATATCTAGATCATCTTCATCCCCATCAAATTTATTATAATTTGATAATGAAATGACTTTATCAACACCTATAATATTATCAAGAATGGCATTACTAAATAATGTGTTTTGTTTAATTGCTATTTTATCTTGTAATATATCATGGCCAGGAGTACCAAATGATACAAATACAAATTCTGTTTGCCCAAAATCTTCTTGAATGCTATCCCAAATAATTTTTGAAGGTAAACTTTGGGGAAAAGTTTTAACTAAATCATCATCTAGCTTGAAAGACTTAATTCCTAACAAAATAAATAAAGTTAATACTAATGATATAACAAGAGTTCTAATAGGGTAATTGATCGATTGATTAATGAAATAATTTTTAGTTTTTGTAAACATATTTATATGAATTAAATGTGTTTAAATTTACACATTATTTCGTAATTTTTATATGTAACAATTTGTTATTATAATATTGATTGAATAGTATATAAATATTGGAGTCTCTAAATGTATAAAAATGTAAATGATTTTTTAGAAACTGTGAAGTTAAAAAACCCAAATGAAATTGAATTTCATCAAGCAGTTCATGAAGTAATCGAATCAATCTGGGATTTTGTAAGTGATAATCCTCAATATCAATATAATGCAATACTAGAGAGAATAACTGAGCCAGAACGTGTTATCATGTTTAGAGTCCCATGGATGGATGATAAAGGAGTAATACAGGTTAATAAAGGCTATAGAATTGAATTTAATTCTGCAATTGGTCCATATAAAGGTGGATTAAGATTCCACCCATCAGTTAATTTAAGTATTTTAAAATTTTTAGGTTTTGAACAGGTATTTAAAAATAGTTTAACTACACTTCCAATGGGTGGCGGTAAAGGTGGTTCTGATTTTGATCCAAAAGGAAAATCTGATAATGAAGTAATGAGATTTTGTCAATCATTTATGACTGAATTATCAAGGCATATTGGCCAACATACTGATGTACCAGCAGGGGATATAGGTGTTGGTGGAAGAGAAATAGGCTTTATGTTTGGTCAATATAAAAGAATTAGAAATGAATTTACAGGGGTCTTAACTGGTAAAGGTTTAAACTGGGGTGGTAGTTTGATAAGGCCTGAAGCAACTGGCTATGGTGCTGTATATTTTGCTCAAGAAATGTTAAAAACAAAAAATGAATCTTTTAAAAACAAGGTGGTAGCTATTTCTGGTTCTGGAAACGTTGCTCAATTTGCTGCAGAGAAAATAATTGAATTAGGTGGTAAAGTCATCACATTATCAGATTCATCTGGTACAATATATGACACAGATGGTATAAATTCAGAAAAATTAGAATACGTTAAAGACTTAAAAAATAACAAACGTGGTAGAATAAAAGAATATACGAACAAGTTTAAAGCTGAATATTTTGAAGGACAAAGACCTTGGAATAATAAATGTGATGTTGCGCTTCCTTGTGCAACACAAAATGAAATTAATTTAGATGATGCTAAAACTTTAATTAAAAATAAATGCATCTGTGTAGCAGAAGGAGCAAATATGCCTACTGAAACAAATGCTGTGCATGAATTTATAAAAAATAAAATTTTATTTGGTCCAGGAAAAGCAGCAAATGCTGGTGGAGTAGCAGTCTCAGGTTTAGAAATGAGCCAAAATAGCATGAGGTTATCTTGGAGCAAAGAAGAAGTTGATCAGAAATTAAATCAAATAATGAAAGACATTCATAGCCAATGTATAGAATATGGCACTGACAAAAATTTTACAAATTATGTTAAAGGTGCAAATATCGCTGGATTTATAAAAGTAGCAGATTCTATGATTGATCAAGGCGTAATATAGTTATTTTTTAAAAATTATCCCTTTTCCTGAAGTGCCATCAATAATACACTTTAAAGGAGTTTTCATTTTTAATAACTTGACATAATCAGTTGATTGTTCTGTAGTAGTTTGTTTAAGAATATCCCAATTAATATCATTCTTAGTTTGTTTTTTATTAAATGTAAAATATCCTAGATGTAAACTAGTTAAATTCTGAAAGAAGTGACTACCAAATGAAGGATCTGGCTCTAAACCTTCAATGCCTAATTCCATAATAATTTTAGCATTATTAATTTGTTCCCATGATGTAGGTATACCAAGCCATTGATCTGAAGAACCCCACCTTCCTGGACCAATTAATAAATAAGGATTTTTAGGTCCTAAAGATTTATTTAATTCTTCAATTTGATAAGCAATCATATTTGATTGTGTTATATCAAAATTATCAATATCTACATATACAATATGATAAATATCATCAATCAAGCCCTCTCCTAAAGCAATATCATTTTTACAAAATAATGATTTAGTATTGATATCATTATCAATAATCGAACGATTAAAAGAATTAATAGTCATAGGCTTAATTTGCAATAGAGAAAACTCATCTTGATTATCATCATTTAAATTAACTGCAAATTCTATTTCCACAGGACAACCTAAAGATGCTTCTCCATATTCTAAAAAATATTTTAAAATATCTGATAATGGAAATCTATTATATTTTAATAACCCAGAAAAAGTTAATACCCTGGACCCAGTACTTAAAAGTGAATCTCTCAACACATTATCATTAGCATCTAAAACAGAGGCTAAATATTTTAATTCACCATCTTCCTCTGCATTATTAAGATTATATAAATATAAATTATCATCCTCTCCTTTTTGCATTGGGTTTTGTCCATCATTAAGATTAAGAGCATAAAATTCATTTTGTGAATTTTCTAATAAAGTTCCACTAGAATAATATTGAGAAATTATATCAGGATAATATGGAGAAAATCGTAATGATTTCTTTCCTTCTGCTATTGTTTTACCTAAACCTAATGCAACAAAAGCAATTCCTTGATTTCTTTTCATATGAGAAACAGGATAATAATTATAGCTTTGAGCTACACCGCTAAATGTAGGATAAAATTTTCCATTGTGTTCTTTACCTGTCATTTCCATTATGATAATGGCCATTTTTTCTTCTTCATGATGTTGCACAAATTGAGATAATAATGTTTTAGGACCTCGAAAAAATGTAGAAGCATATATTCTTTTGATTGCTTCACAAACTTGACTTAATCTTTCTTTCTCAGTATCTGCACAATGAGGTAGCATAAAAGTAGAATACATGCCAGCAAGTGGTTGATATTGTGAATCTTCTAATAAGCCTGAAGATCTAATTGCTAAAGGAGTATGAATTGTTTTTAAAAATGATTTTATTGATTTAATCAGTTCTTTTGATAACCTTGCTTTCAGAAAATGATTAACAATTTCTTCATTATTGTCATTATTTAAAGCAACTTCCCATAAATTGTTTTCATCCATAAATACGTCAAATGAATCTGTTGATATAACAGCAGTACGTGGGACTTTTAAGTTGATGGAAGGAAATTTATCAACAATATTCTTTTTATAGATGTTTTCATTTAAAAATGCTAATCCTCTAGCTTTTCCCCCTAAAGACCCTTTACCAATTCTTAAAAAATTTGAATTTTCAAAAGTTGCTTTTTTAAATTGAACAAGTTTAAATTTTTCTTTGCTATACTGTAAAGCACTTTCTAATAATTCTACATGATATGAACGTCTATCTTCAATTTTATCAAAATGAGAAGTTTTTAATTTTCTAAATTCATTAGCAAGATCAAATTCCCCTCTAACAGCGAGCCAATTTGAAAAATGATTTCTAGATGCATGGTATACTAAAGATTGATTAGAAATTTTTAAAATTCCTGCAAGTAACTCTTCAATATTACTGGCCTCTATTTTATTTGAATCTTGCCCAACATTTTTAAATATAAAATTTCCAAAACCAAAATTTTTAATTATTAAATCTCTTAAATCATAATATAGGGTAGATGAATTTTTATTTAATAATAAATCTGTAATATGTAATACATCATCAGATATAGATGTTTCAGTCGTTTGTAAAATAATAGGAATACCTTCATCTTTTGATTGTACATATTCAGAAAAATTGATGCCTGCTTTTGAATCTTTTTTCTTTTCTTTAGGAAACCTAATATCAGATATAATTCCTAATAAATTATTCTGATACTGATTAAAATAAGAAACTGCTTCTTCATAATTTTGTGCTAATAAAATTTTTGGTCTCTTACGTAAATGTAATAGTTGTTGAGTATCATCTAAACTAGCTCCAATTAATTGTTTAGTATGATAAACAATCAGTTTATATAACATTGGTAAAATACTTGAATAATATCGAGGCGTATCTTCCACCACAATGATTGAGCGTACATCTCCAACTTTTGTGTCTCGTTCAACATTTTCTTTATCTTCAACATATTTAATAATAGCAGGAAATACACTAGAGTTTCCTGACCAAATAAATATATTATCAATGGTCTTAGAGTAATTAGAGGGTAATTGGTTTAATTCTGATTCATCAAATACTAACAAAATGATTGGTTTTTCAGGATATGACTTTTTAATTTTTCTAGAAAGCTTAATTGGATTCATATCTGAAATTCTTAACATCACAATAATTAAATCAAATGATCTTTGATTTAGCATTTTCATTGCATCGCCAGCTGTAGCAGCATTAGATAAACGAGGAGCATAACTAAGATTCATACCAATATACTCC
Organism: Fidelibacterota bacterium; assembly: GCA_014239355.1. The sequence continues at coordinate 19,652 of JAAZYZ010000004.1, read as the reverse complement.
GTTAAGATTTGCTCAGTAAGCCTACCATCTTGTTCAAGAATATATGAATCATAATCACTAGCGATTAACAAAATTTCATGCACTCTATAGAGCATCAAATCTTGAAAATCAGCCGACTGTCGATTATTGTTAATTAAAAGTCTCCCTAACGGTTTGTATAATCCTTAATAGATAAAGTTAACTCAAATTCAGCAACTATATCATCAGAAATTTTAGGAGTTTTGGCAATAATTTTTAATTTGAAATTTTGCCTTTCTTGGGTTTCAATAGCAGTATCAACTAAATGCTTTACAGCTTCTCCATCCTTGCAAATAAAATGAACATCAGATTCAGCCCTTTTTAAAAATTTTGCATTAAAATCTTTAAAAAGTAATATAATTTTTCTTTTAGATTTTTGAATTGGGGGCAAAGCAAGAAAACCGCCTGTAATATCAGCACCAACAGATAATGCTCCAAAATACATAGTATTAATGTGATTTCTTGTCCTGCGATTTAATGGGATTTTAATTTCTAAGGTTGTATCATTAAATACTATTACACGAGGTCGGCAATAGGCTATCATCGCTACTTTAGTAAAACCAAATAATCTAATCATCCATGTTAATTTTGTGATTTTACTAAACATTAATCATCAATAAATTCAACTGCATGAGTTCTCACATTATCAAATTGTCCGCTATCGTATTGTACTTTAAAAGTGGTAGGATAATGAAAAATATCTATTAAGGTAACTATTTCACCAGTTTTTTTTAATTTTAATTTAGTCCCTAAAGGGATGGTATTCATATTTCTATATGTCATAAAACCTCATAAAAATTTTAACTCAATATATTAAAATTTAAGCAAAATTTTCATTTCAAACAATTTCATTCACCTTCAATAAAATATATTTTTTGATTGATATCACAATATAAAAACTGCCTCTGTTTTATATTGAGATAGAATAAAAATATGTGAGGTAACTATGAAACAGCCAAATATAAATATCAATACAGTAAATAATAACATTCTAAATTTTGAACCTTCAGATGATGATTTACAGAAAATCGAAAGAGAAGTTGAAAAATTATTAAATGAAGAGAATAAATAAAATTAGAGTGACCCAGGAAGGATTCGAACCTTCGGCCAATGCCTTAAAAGGGCACTGCTCTACCAGCTGAGCTACTGGGTCTTAAACTAATTATAAATAATAAATTATTACTAATTTATTTCCCCTAAATTTAAAAATTAAAAAAAATAGAACAAACCTTATTAATTTAAAAAGTATATTTTTTTAATACTTAAATTAGTTATATTTTCAACCGCTTTTTAAAATTGTTTATTGGGGGCGACACGGCTTCGACGGGTAAATTGTTGACTTATCGTTGCATGTCGAGGGGCTCTAGTAACCTCGTAAATCATCTAGAGAAACTAATAAGTGCCGATTACGGTTACGTTGCTGCTGCTTAATTAATTAATCAGTAGCCATCTCTTTTAGCTTTTGTGTGTGAAGCTATCTAGGGGTGTTATCTTTAACACACTCGTCTAATAATTTTTCTGCTATTATTAGATTAAATAGTCTACTTCGGTAGATACGTAGAATCGTCTAAAAAAGTTTGTTTATTTATATTTTTTAGATTAAACCTTAAAATGAACTAAGCATGTAGATACTCTGAGAAAGCTTTATTCGGACGTGGGTTCGATTCCCACCGCCTCCACAAAATAATTACAAAATAGTTACAAATTGATAATGATTTTAAATATCTCAATGTTGTAAATTCATCAAAAGAACAATTGTCAAATCCAGATATAAGGAATAACAACTATGTATGATTATATAAAAAAAATAATTTTTGCTTTTATAACAACAACTACTATAATTGCGCAAGTTAGTATAGAATCTTTGCCAAAATCATTGTTATATAAACTAAACAATACAATCCCTAAAAAGGCAATGCCTATAATTGATCAAGACTTGCTACTAGAAGAAGATTTAGAAGAATCTGATAAGAATATTCCTTTTAGATTTGGGACTCCTTTTGAGGTACAATATAACTTAAACAATTCAGGGATATGGGAAACAACAGAAGAAGGAAGAGTTTGGAGACTATCTATAGAAAGTAAAGATGCCTATTCTATAAACTTATTATATAATCGTTTTATTATTCCAGATGGAGCTGAAATGTTTGTCTATGATGAAGAAATGACTACAGTCTTAGGTGCATTTACCAGTTTAAATAATAAAGAACATGAAACATTTTCAACTGCTCCAACAAAAGGAGAAATCACCATTATAGAATATTTTGAACCTTATGAAGTTGATTTTAATGGACAAATTCAAATTAATCGTGTAGTTCATGCATATAAAGATGTCTTTTATCCTGATGAATCAAGAGATTATGGTGATTCTGGTTCATGTAATAATAATGTAAATTGTCCTGAATTTATTGATTGGGGAGATGAGGTAAGATCTGTAGCTATGATTTTAAGTGGTGGAGGATTTAGACTTTGTACTGGGTCAATAGTCAATAATGTAAGACAAGATCTAACTCCATACTTTCTAACTGCAAACCACTGTCTTGGAGGTGAATCAAGTTGGATTTTTATGTTTAATTATGAAAGCCCAGGTTGTAATAATCAAAATGGACCTACATATATGACAGTACAAGGATCAACATTATTAGATAATTCATCTAGCTCTGATTTTGCTATATTAAGATTAGAGGAGGATATCCCTGAATCTTATGAAGTACATTATGCAGGATGGGATGCAACAGGTAATACCCCAATCACACCAGTTGGCATTCATCATCCTAGTGGGGATATTAAAAAAATTACTTTTGATTATAATAATGCCTCTAACGCTGGTAATTATTGGGATATTAATAATTGGGAAGATGGGACCACTGAACCTGGCTCATCTGGCTCTCCTTTATTTGATGGAAATTCACATAGGATTGTTGGACAATTATATGGTGGTACAGCATCTTGCACTTCAATTACTTATGATACATATGGGAAAGTAAGTAGCTCATGGGGGTCAGGATTGCGGACTTATTTAGATCCTGACAATACAGGAACCACAGTTTTAGATGGAATGAATGCAATTGATCTACCAGATCCTGAATTATCTTATAATGGTAATGATGAATTATATTTTGAATTAAATAGCGATGAAACTGCAACTGAAATTGTTAGTATTACAAATAGCGGAGAACCAGATTCAGAATTAAACTATGCTATTAATTCTTCTCCGTTTAGAGTATTAGGTGGAGGACCAGATGAAGGTAATTATTTTTGGACTGATTCAAATTTAGATAATGATACAATTTATGAATGGATTGATATTTCTAATATTGGAACACTTTATACATTTCCAAATAATGACCAATCTGGAGGATGGCTACCATTAGAATTTAATTTCCCATTTTATACTGATGATATATCAAACAATTATTATAATCAATTATTTATCAATCCTAATGGTTGGGTAGGCTTTGATTGGGATGATAATTCTTGGGAAAACACATCTATTCCAAGTCAATTCCTTGGGGCTGCTATTTTGGCTCTTTGGGATGATTTGAATCCTGTAAATGATGAATGTAATCAGTATTGTTCTGGAAATGTTTATTATCATTCTAATGAAGAAAGATTTGTAGTTTGGTTTGATCAAGTTGCCCATTGGAATACCAATTTTCCAAATACATCTTATGACTTTCAAGTTGTTTTATATCCATCAGGAAAAATTGATTTAAACTATAGAAGTTTAGTAGGAGATTATGACGCTTCTGTTGGAATCCAAAAAAATGGATCTATTGGAACTCAAGTGATGTATGGAACTGATGATTTAGAAAATAATTTAAATATAACATTTGAATCATCTCCTGATTGGCTATCTATAAATCCTTCTGAAGGCACAATAATGGAAGGAGATAGTGAATCAATCTCTGTTACTTGTAATAGTAACAATTATAATGATGGTATTTATAATGCTTTTGTTAATATAGTATCTAATGGTGGTAGTGTGTCTGTACCAGTTGAAATGATGGTCAATGGATCACTTCTAGGAGATACAAATGGTGATTCAACAATTAATGTATTAGATGTAATTATTATGGTAAACATGATTTTAGGTGAAACTGAAACAGATTTAAATACTGCTGATATAAATGGTGATGGCCTCATTAATGTATCAGATATTGTTCTATTAATAAATATTATTTTAGGTTAAAAAATGACAAAATATTTTCTTCCATTATTAATGATAAACTTAAGTATTGGAGGACTATTGTATCCAGAAATAGATGCAACACTCAATCAGACACATGTAAGATTTGAATGGGAACAAATACCTAGTGTAGAATATTATGCCTTATATATATCTGAAGATGGTAATATATATGATAATTGTATGATATGTAATAAAATTATAAATTCAGAATCATTAATACATATTGAAACAGAAAATCTTGAATGGGATAAAACATATTATTGGACAATTATAGGTCATACTAATGATGAACAACTACCAATGACAGTGAGGTCTTTTAATATCGGTTCCCCTATTGCAAATACAACAACAACATTATATAATAATAACCTTCAAGAAGGTTTAACTATTTTTGGGTCATTTTTTGATTATTATTCAGCAGTTATTGATGAAGATGGAAATGAAATTTGGAATTCAGGGAGTGAAAGTCTAATTTTTTATAATACAGATGAGTATGGTAGATTTTTTGGGGCAGAATTTATCGGTAATAATGCTGAAAATAATTATCCAGGAATTAAATTTTCATTTGAAGATGGAATACAATGGCAAGAACCTGGAGATAATTTTATTCATCATGATATTTTTCAACTCCCAAATGGAAATTATATTGGTTTAGGGACATCCTATGGAGAAGGCCCAATTCCAATTGGGCCGTGGACTCCACTATTTCAAGGGTTAGGTTTTGAAGCAGATGGTGAAACTATCGAATTTGATTGGATGGGTGATAAAATCATAGAATGGGATGCTGAGACAAAAGAAGAAGTATGGTCATGGGATGTGTTTGATTACTTTAATATGAATGATTACGATCAACTTGGAGGTATATGGTTTGAGGCATATAATACAAATCGTTTTGATTGGACACATGCAAATGCAATCTGGTTTGATGAAGATGATAGTGCTATATATTTATCATCAAGACATCTAAATAGAATTACAAAAATTGCATATCCTAGTGGAAATATAATATGGAATTTAGGATATGAATTAGGTTCAGGTGATATTGATTGTGGCCAAGATATAGGGTTTAGTTTTCAGCATAGTTTAGCAAAACTTGAAAATGGAAATATTTTAACATTTGATAATGGAAATTTAAGTCGTGAATTATTAAATCAAGAGATTAAAACATCCCGATCTATTGAAATTGATATTACTGAAACTGATGATGGGTGTGAAGCCTCATTGGCTTGGGAATATGTTTTACCTGAAGAATTATATGGCTACCTATCTGGAAATACACAAAAACTTGATAATGGAAATTATTTATCTACTACAATAGGTGGTGGTGGTACCAGTATTGAAGTTGATGGCAGCGGAAACGAAATTTGGGAAGCAAATTATAATTTACAAATTCCTGATGGCTTAGTATATAGAGCAATGAGAATCCCTGGATTATTTCCAATTGCTTATAGCGTTATATTTCCACAATTTGAAGACTCATTATCTTCAATGTCCCTTATTGACACTTTAGAAATAATGATTACAAATAATGGAGACTACAAACAAATTTTTAATTATAACCTAGAGGTGTCTGGAGGTTTTTCCACTGATTATTTGGTTACTTTTACAGTTGTCCCAGAACATCATCCTAATCAATTAAAAACTTATTCATTTAGTATTGTCTCTATGCCTGATGATGAATTTAATTTAGAAAGTTTTCAAGGCAGTTTTACTTTAAACGCAACTGAAGATATTATGTTATCATTTAATGATAATCAATTAGAAAATAATAATCCAATATTGAATACTAATTTTAATTTAGAACCACCTTATCCTAATCCATTTAATCCAATCATTAATTTTGATTTAAATGTGGCTACACTAGAAAATATCACGATTAACATTTATGATATTAAAGGAAATAAAATAGAAACTGTATTCTCTGGATTATTAAATAAAGGTAATTATACTTTTAGTTGGGATGGAAAAAATAATGCAACTGGAATATATATGATTCAATGTAGTTCAGAAAATATTTCAAAATCACAAAAAATATTTTTAATTAAATAAGGATAGATTATGATAATTAAAAAATTGATACTTTACTTCATCTTTTTAACTATAAGTTTAATTTTTACACAAGATTGTGAACCAGGTTATTCTTATTATCCTAATATAGAACAACAATATACTAATATTACTGTTCAGGATGATGGCACATGTTTTAATGACGGCGACTTACAGGCCTTATCAGATATTTTATTAGAAAATGATTTTGAAGAAACAATGAATGCTTTTGATTTAGGAACGCAAACATGGAATTCAGGTAGATTACGTTTCCTTGTAGCTGGTTATTACTTTAATGGAGTAGAAACTCAAATCCATACCATTCCTGAAAGTATTAGCAATCTAAATGACTTAAGAAAACTATATTTAGAATGGAACAACCTAACTGAACTTCCTGAAAGTTTTTCTGATTTAACAGCATTAGTTCAATTATATATTTCTAATAATCAATTAACAAGTTTACCAGAAAATTTTGGTGGTCTTGAAAATTTATATATACTGGATCTAGGCTATAACCAAATTAGTTCATTGCCAGCATCATTTGTAAATTTTAATAGTCTAGCCTACTTGTGGCTATTTAATAATCAATTAGAAACTCTGCCTGATAATTTTTGTACATTGGATCTAGATTGGGATGGAGATGATTACTTTGGTTATCCCTATTTTGCAATTGGTGGAAATATGCTCTGTGAAAATGTTCCAGAATGTGTTGCTAATAGTGAACACTTAAATACTAGTTTAGAACAATACTACTATAGTGTACAAATTACGGTAGAGCAAGATTGTTCTGGATTAGATATTGAAGATTATAATCAAAATACATCATTTAATATTAATACAATATATCCAAACCCATTTAATCCAATGACAAATATTGAATTTTCTATTTATGAATCAGAAAAAATATCAATTTCGATTTTTGATGTGAATGGAAAATTAGTAGAAAAATTACTGGATGATGAGTTTATGATAGCTGGGTCTTATAATATGAAATGGAATGCTACAGGAAATGTATCTGGAATATATTTTGTAAATATTACTAATGATATCGTAAATAAAAATCAAAAAATTATTTTACAAAAATAAAATTAAAATTTAATTAAAGATGATGCTACAGAAAGACCAGCTCCTGTACCAATCATCATAACTAAATCTCCACGATTTATTTTCTTTTCTTGTATTGCAAGAGACAAAGCTAAAGGAATGGATGCAGAAACACAATTTCCATATTCTGAAATAATATTCATCACTTTGTTTTCTGGAAATTCTCCAAACTTAGAATAAGCTTGAATAGCTGTATTTGATGCTTGATGTGGAATCAAAAAATTAATGTCCTTTGTAGTTAAATTATTTTCTTTTAATATTTTTTGAATCATAAAATAAACTTTTTTACGAGCCATTTTATATACTTGTGGCCCAGACATTGTAAAATAATGATCTTTATCAATTGTTTTAGGATTATCTGGATGCCTATAGGTTCCTCCACCTTTGACTTGAGTAAATGTTGCCCCTTCAGGCCATGTCTCCATTTGATAGCTTAAAATTTCACTGTTTTGATCTGGTTCCAATACTACCGCTGCAGCTGCATCACCTAATAAGGCAGCGCTTTCAGGCTCATTGAAATTTCTACCAATTGAACCTCTGTCAGATGATACTATTAAAATTTTCTTATATTGTTTTGATGCTATTAAACTAGATGCCGTATGAAATGCAGTCAAAAAAGACAAGCATGTTGAATGTATAGAAAAAGAGGGGACTCCACTTAGCCCTAATTCTTTTTGAATAAAAACTGAAGTATCTGGAATAGTCTGTTTTGGTACACCAGAAGCATTAATAATTAAATCAGGGGCAGGAGAATCTTGTAATGCATCTTTAGCTGCAAGCGCTCCCATTTGGTCAACATCAATATCTGAAATTCTTCTATTTTTTACACCTGTCCTAGATATAATCCAATCTTCAGTTTTATTGATTTTGCGAGAGACCTCTTTAGCAGTTTCAATAATTGTAGGAATATAATGACCATGGCCTGTAATCTTAACATTCATATAATTTAAAAGAAATATTTAATTTGAGCACGAACATGTGAAAAATCTTCCATACCATTAAATGGATATAATAAACTTTCATCTATATCCTCAGTATCAGATAAATCTGGGTATTTGTCTTTATTACCAATCCCTTTATAAAATAATAAAGATATATTCATGTCTTCTATTATATCATAACTGAATTTTAATTGGAATAAGTTACCTTTATCTTTTAAATCCATTAAACTAACAAATTGTACTTCTATTATGTCATCATAAAATGCTTTATCTAAATTAATTATTAATGCACTTTCAGCTAAAGTAGCTAATGGTGAACCAAGTCCAGGATAAAAGAAGTTTTTCCCATCTAAATAAATTTCAAAATTAGTAAGTTCAATATCAATAACATTTCCATTAATTTTAACTTTCTCATATCCAAATAACTGTGTAGTAAAATTAATATCAAGAGGTAAACCATATTCTAATTGTAAACAATATTGATAATATTCTCCTGATATATCAAAATAACTAGTCGCTGCTAAATTTTCAAAATTTAAATAATCACTAATAGGATCAGAACCTGCATATCCCCTAGACTCAATTGAATCATCTCCTGATAAAGTTTTAAAGTAGGCTAAGTCCATTCTAATAGTTAAATCATTAATGAATGATACATTTGATAATCCAATCATCTCTGTTTTTCTATATGAAAATACTGTATCAGTTACTGAATTAATATCAAAATCATCTAGAAATACATTAGCCCCATATAAATTAAAATTACGGTCATAGCCAGAAAAATAATAGGCTGCCCAATCCATATTAGAAAATGATTGCTGAATATATGCACCTATTTCTGGTTTTTTATCTTGCTTTAAAAATTGATAGTCTTGAACTGTCGTAGGTAATGTTATAGGAAAATTTGGATCATTTGATGGAATATTATTTGATTGATGATTAGGCATAATTAAAAATTGTAATTTATAATCATCCATATATATCTCATAAACCATTGATAACTTTCCAAGTTTTGTTTCATCGGTATCTGTAAATAAATAATAATAATCAATAGGGTTTAGAAAATCAAGTGGGCTATTAGCATCGACAGCACCCCAAGTATGTATTTGCTTTCCAATTCTTAATTCTTGTTCATAGTACACAAAACTAAAATAAAACTCTCTAAACTTTACACTATAATCAACATTTTCAAATGATACTAAATCATATAACATGTTAGGTAATGTTCCTTTGTCAAAAGATTTTAATTTATGCTCTATTCCCCATTTACCTTTGATAGAAAAATTATCTCTTTGATTTAACTCAGAAATTGAAAAATCAGAACTCAATAAACGAAATGGAAGCTTAATTAAAGATTGGTTAGATATTTTATTAATTGCATATACATTACTATAACCTGAATAATCAAAATCATAATTAAATATCATTGATAAAAACATTATATAAATTAAAAAATTCTTATTTATAATGATTTGCAATTGCATGCCTTAATTCATTAATAATTTCTGTTCCACCAGTTTCCCATGCAGTAGTTAATGAAAAACTAGGAAAATCACCTAATAATTCACCATTCCAACTATATGAAACTTGAGTTGAATCTGGTGTTATAAAAATTAATGCCCACTCACCTGCAGCATTGACTAATCTAACTGCGTCATCATATTTGGGTACATTTTGATGGTTTACTGCTGACCACTGATAAAATACATTATTACCTTGATTAAACGAATTATATTCCACAATATAATCTCGATCACTTAAAAATAATGGATAATCTACTCTTAAATACACAATATTTGTATCTATTAAATTTGATTCAATCATTCTACTAAAAGTTTTACTGTAGGTATCAAATTGGCCAACAAAAGATTCAATATCTTTAATAGAATAAGGAAAAATATCTGTAGCCCGACACCAAGGAAATTCATCATATTGTTGATAGCCGACCCAGGGCATTGATTTATTTAGTACATTCCAATCATCTAATTCATATGGAGGAATTTGAATGTTGCTAAAAATAACCTGTATTAAGATTAAAAAATATATTCTTTTAATTAATTTCATTTCGATTTAAAAATGTTTCATAAATGACTTTGCAATCATCTTTAATTTGTTGTTGAGTTAATCCAAATTTACTTAAATCATATTTATGTTTACTTTCAAAACTTCTTTGTTTATCTGCAGTTATCTTAATATCATTTATTAATTCATTAGATGGCTTGATATCAATAAAATCTGTAATATCACTCATTAATCCATCAAAATCATTCATCATTCTATCAAAATGAACAATCATTACTTTATTCTTATCAATTTTTCCACTTGTCCAATCACTGTGAAAACGTTTTAACAACTCAATTAAAGCTCCATACAACCTTCTGATAAATCTATCTCGTTTTTCTTTTTCAAGTGACCAAAATCCAAATTTTTTATCTAATACTCCTGTTACTAAACTAAGACCAGATGGAATAACACTTAAAGGATCTCTAACCATATATAAAATTTTAGCATCTGGAAAACGATTTAAAAATTTTGGCATATTGGCACTAATAGAAAATAGTTTTCCAATAATTTGATCTTGCTTATTAGAAACCAAGACACGAAGCCACATAGATTCTAACCAATTAAAATCTCTATTAGATGTATCTCGTTTTTTAGGATCCACCCAATCAAATAAATTATTTTTATTCCAGGATAAAAGAAATCCATATAGAAAAAATCCATCTAAATATCGAAATAAAATTGATGCATCATCTGTTTCCACAGATTGCAAACTAGTTTTATGGGCATCAGTTGAATGATGTCGTGTTGGACTAACTTTTTCTAAAAAGGGTAGAAATGGCCTAATTATTTTTTGTAATACAACAGAAGGGTATAGCATTTGCCATAACTGTGACCCTGTCCCTAAATTATGAGAAGTTAAATAATGATGTAAAAATGTTGTACCTGACCTAGGGTTCCCAACAATTAGAATAGGGTTTTTAATTTTGCCCTTTCTAATTTTTGAAAAACATAAATAATCTATAATAGAGCCTATAAAAACAATCGTTCTTAAAATTAAAAGTAATAAACCTGTTATAATTGGTGATAGCCAAGATCCAAATGTTTTGCCAATAATAATATATATGGTTAATAAGCGTTTATATAAAGAAATTTTTATCATCTTCTAAATTACACTTTTTTAATAAAATCTAATACTAACTTTTTTGTAACATACTATTACACTAATTTATAGTGCTGAGTTATTGATTAAATTATATATTATAAAAACTGTATAAAGTGAGGAAAACAAAATATGAAATTTATATTTTCGATTTTTATTATCTCTACTAGCTTGTTATTCGGGCAGGATGTATTTGAAGGCTACACCTTGTTTACGCCTCAAGCTGGTAATGGTAATTCTGCAGAAACACGACTGATTGATAATGATGAAGAAATTATTCATACATGGAGTCATGATAGAGGCCCTGCAAGTATGCCTTATTTAATTCAAGGTAATGAACCTGGCCTAGAAAATACAATTTTGGTGTATCCCTATAGAGTTCCTAATCCTACTATGGACTCTGGCGGAGTTGGAGGTGGTGTTCAGCTAGTTGAGTGGGATAGTAATGTTTTATGGGATTTTGTTTTATCAAATGAAGAATATCAACATCATCATGATGTACAACCAATGCCAAATGGAAATATTTTAATGATAGCATGGGAAGCTTTTACTACAGATGAAGCATATGATATGGGTAGAAGCCCTGGATCTATTGATAATCCTTTAAACCAAATGTGGGCCACTGCTGTTTTTGAAATTGAACCCTATACTAATAATATTATATGGGAGTGGCATATGTGGGATCATTTAGTACAAGAGCGCGGATCTAATTATGGGGCAACTTTTGGCAATGTAGAGGATCATCCAGAGCTAATGAATATTAATGAAGGAAATGTTGGAAGTGGAGATGGCCCTGGTGGGTCAAATGCAGATTGGATTCATGTAAATGCTATAGACTATAATGAAACATTAGACCAAATTGTTCTATCATCTAGATTTATGAGTGAAATTTATATTATTGATCATAGCACGACAACAGAAGAAGCTGCCTCACATGAAGGTGGAAATTCTAATAAAGGTGGAGATTTGTTATATAGGTGGGGAAATCCTCAAATATATAATAGGGGTAATAACTCTGATCAAATTTTAGATGACCAACATAGTGTTAATTGGATTCCTGAAGGATATCCAGGAGCAGGAAATTTAATTTTATTTAATAATAGACATCAAGGAAATCAATCTGCGGGGTTAGAATTTGAACCGCCTTTAATGGATGATGGGAACTATACTTTACTAGGAACTCAACCATATGGGCCTGAAGAACCAACTTGGGTATATCATCCTGGACCAGGTTGGCATACAAATGTTCAAGGTGGAGCTTTTAGATTGCCTAATGGAAATACACTATTAACTGTTTGTGATGATGCAGATATTTATGAAGTTACTTATGAAGGCCAACAAGTATGGGAGTATAATCATCCTGGAAATAATACAATGATTCCAAGAGCACAAAAATATGCTGTTGATACTTTTGATCAAGAAATTATCCTTGGTGATATGAATGGTGATGAAATTCTTAATGTACTAGATGTAATTTTAATAGTTAATATGGCTCTTGGAGAAAATGATGTTGATTTAAATGGTGATATGAATGGTGATGGCGGAATTAATGTTTTAGATATAGTACTGTTAGTGAATATTATCCTAGGTTAGAGTTTTTCTCTTTTTTTATTTTATTCCAGAGTTTATCTAAATCAGATAAACTCTGGGTTTTAAAATCTAATTTATTTTTATCCATGTGCTGTTCAAGTAAATGAAATCTATTAATAAATTTCATAATTGATTTATCTAAAGCCACCTCAGGGTTAATATCAATATGTCTACTTAAGTTAACAATAGAAAAAAGTACATCTCCTAATTCTTCTTGTATGTGTTCTGATTTTTTAGATTTTATTGCTTGGTTTAATTCATCTATTTCTTCATATACTTTATCATATACTTGGTCTAAATGATCCCAATCAAATCCTACCCCTGAAGCTTTTTCTTGAATTCTATTAGCCCTTGTTAATGCAGGCAATGCTTTTGGGACTCCATCTAATATACTATCACGTTTTTTTTCTTTTTTCTTCGCTAATTCCCAACTTCCTTTTTGCCATGATGCATCTGCTTTATCAGAAAAAATATGGGGGTGACGATTTACTAATTTGTCAGTGATATTTGATATAGAATCATAGATGTCAAACTTATCTTCTTCATTGGCTAACTCAGCTTGAAATACTACATGTAATAAAAGATCACCTAACTCTTCTTTTAATAAATCATAATCTTTTTGTTCAATAGCTTCAATAACTTCATAAGTTTCTTCTAATAAATAAGGAATTAAAGATTCATGAGTTTGAGCTCTATCCCAATCACAGCCACCAGGAGATCTTAAAGTTTTTAATACATCAATTAAATCGTTAAGCTTTTTTTTCATTTCTAATAACTTGTATTTGTCCTATTCTATTTTTATTAATACTAATTACTTTAAAAATATTAGTATTAAATTCAACCGTGTCATTTTTTTGAGGAATCTCTTGTAATTGGTTTAATATAAATCCTCCTAATGTATCATAATCTCTATCATCTGGAAATGTTACATCAATAGCTTCTTGTAAATCATAAATAGAAATTTTTGCATCTACCATATAAGTTCCTTTAGAAATTTTATTAATTAAGTTCTGTTCATTATCAAATGGGTCTCTAATTTCACCTAGAACTTCTTCTACTATATCCTCTAAGGTAATTAAACCTTCTGTCCCACCCCATTCATCTACAACAATTGCTATACTAGTTTTTTTATTTTTAAAATCATTTAATAACTCATCTAGCGGTTTATTTTCAGGGACAAAAAATGGTGCCCTTGCAATTGATGATAAATTAATATTTGGTCTAGAACCAGTTAAATATGGAACTAAATCTTTAGCATGTAGTATTCCTGTAATATTATCTATGTTATCTACATATATAGGTATTTTTGAAAACTGTTCCTTGCTAATTAAATCCATTACCGCATCTAAGCTTTCTGAAGATGCAATACCAATGATGTCAACTCTAGGAATTAAAATTTCGCCTGCTTCTTTATCATTAAACTCTATAATTGATTGAATCATTTCAGATTCCTCTTCTTCTAAGGTCCCTTCTTCTTCACTTAATTCTGCTAAAATCTTTAACTCTTCTTCAGAATCAAAGATTTTTTCATCCTTAACTCCAATTAAATAATTAAAAAAGATCGTTATTTTATGAAATAAAAAAATAAAAGGTTTAAAAATCATAAAAATAAATCTTAATGGGACATATGCTGAGCGTGCTACTCTAACTGAATTACGCATTGCAAAAACTTTAGGTACTACTTCACCAAAAATAAGTAATATTAATGATAAAAATACTATGTCAATAAATTTTAACATAGACTCTGATAATGTCAATTCTGATGCAAACTTATGAATCACATATGCACCAAGAAATGCAATACAAATATTGATAATAGTATTACCAGATAATAAACCAATTAATAAACGTTTTGGCTTGTTTGCAAATTGTAAAATTTCATTAGGAACTTTTTTATTTTGATTTTTTAAATTTAAAAATGCTGCCTCTGACCCTGAAAAAAATGCAGAAAGCAAAAGTAAACAAATAAAAAGTAATAAAATATATAAATACATAATTATATAATAATAGGTTGCGAGCATTCGCTCATATAAAAATTTTCTAAATTTGTCATCAATTTTTTTTCTTCTTCATTAGAATCATCATAACCAATTAAATGCAATAAACCATGTATAATAATTCTTTTTAATTCTGTATTTAAATTACAATTAAATTTATTAGCATTATCTATAATTCTATCCATACTAATATAAATTTCACCATCAATTAAATCATCATCATCTTCCAAATTAAATGCAATCACATCTGTATAGTGATCTTTTTGAAAATATTGTTTCTTTAAATTATTTAAATGGCTATCTGTACTTAAAATAAGATTAATAGACTGAATCTGCTGATCTTCATTAGTAGTAACTTTTAAAATGATTTTTTTAATTTCTATAGTATTAAATTGATATTGATTACTAAAATTATTAATAAGTTCGAATAACATTTTTACTTTAAAATTGATTTAGATATTATGACTCGCTGTATTTCGCTAGTTCCTTCACCTATTTCTAATATTTTCGCATCTCTAAAGAAACGCTCAACGTCATATTCCTTAATATAACCATAGCCACCATGTACTTGAATAGCTTCAGTGCATATTTTCATTGCAGTTTCGCTAGCAAATAATTTAGCCATTGCAGCTTCCTTAATAACAGGTTGATTATTATCTTTGAGCCATGCAGCATGGTACACTAAATGTTTTGCTGCTTCTATAGAAGTAGCCATATCAGCTAATTTAAATCCAATTGCTTGAAATTGATTAATTTGTTTACCAAAAGCTTCTCGCTCTTTTGAATATTTAAGAGCTAATTCATATGCTCCTTGTGCAGTCCCTAATGATAAAGCTCCAATTGTAATTCTACCTCCAACTAAAGTATTAAGAAATTGTTTAAATCCCTTTGAAGGGGAACCTAAAATATTTTCTTTAGGAATTTCCATGTTTTCAAAAAATACAGACCTTGTATCTGATCCTCTCCAGCCCATCTTTTTTTCTGGAGCTCCCACTGATAGTCCATCAGTACCAGCTTCAACAATAAATGCACCAATTCCTTTATCAACACCCTCTTCAATGAATTTAGCAGTAAAAATAATAATACTAGCTACTCCCGCACTTGTGCAAAAAGCTTTTTGACCATTAACAATAAATTTATCATTTTTTAATTCAGCTGTAGTTTGTGTATTTCCTGCATCTGAGCCAGCATTTGGCTCAGTTAGACCAAATGAACCAATTTTTTCTCCAGACGCTAGCCCTGGTAAATATTTTGCTTTTTGTGCTTCGGTACCAAAAACTGCAATTGGAGCCGTTCCTAAACTAGTATGAGCCATCATAGTAGCAGCTGTTGAGGCACATACTTTACCAATTTCTTCTATAGCAATTACTAGAGATAAGGTATCCATATTAGTACCACCATATTTAGTATCCCATGGAATTCCCATTAAACCTAATTCAGCCATTTTTTTTATTGATTCTTCAGGAAATAATCCTTCATTATCAATTTTTTGAGCAAGTGGTTTAATCTCGTTTACTGCAAATTCACGCACCATATTGCGAAGCATGTTATGCTCTTCATTAAAATATATCCAATTCATAAATTCTACCACTTTATTATAGCAGAAGCCCAAGAAAAGCCTGACCCAAAGGCTGCCAATACTAAAGTATCTCCTTTATTTAATTTATTATTATTAATTGTTTCACACAATGCAATTGGAACGGAAGCTGCAGTTGTATTTCCATATTTATGAATATTTGAAATGACTTGATTATCTGCTAAACCTAATTTCTTTTGTATCATCTTTGATATTCTAACATTTGCTTGATGTGGTATTAATATATCAATATCATCTACAGTTAAATTATTATATTCTAATCCTTCTATTATCACTTCAGGAAAACGTTTAACTGCATGTTTAAATACTTCTCTACCATTCATTTTCAAAAAATGTTTTCCTTGATCTAATATTTCTTGATTTAATTTTGGATTAGATTTGCTTGATGGAGCTTCTAACCATAATTCCTTTAGATATTTTCCCTCTGTATGTAAATGAGTTGATAAAATACCTTCATTTTTAAATGTTCCACTTAAAATAGTAGCAGCTGCACCATCAGCAAAAATGACAGAAGTGTTTCTTCCACTATTTGATAAATCCATAGCACTAGATTGCACTTCAGAAGCTACAACTAAAATATTAGAAAAAGTTCCTGTTTTAATATATTGGTCTGCTACAGATAATGCAAAAATATACCCTGCACATGCATTCCGAATATCTAAAGCACCAATCTTTGGAAAATTCATTTTTTCTTGAAGAATACAACCTGAGCCTGGAATATAATAATCTGGGCTAGATGTTGCAAAAATAATAAAATCAATATCATTAACCTGTAAATTAGCATTATTTAATGCCATTTCAACTGCAGGGATTGCTATGTCAGCGGGGCCTTCTCCTTTATTTGCAAACCTTCTTTGCTTAATACCTGTTCTTTCAGTAATCCACTGATCAGAAGTATCCATGAATTTTGAAAAATATTCATTATCTATAATATTATCTGGGGCATAATACCCCATACCAATAATTTTTGAATTAATTTTTTCTATCATTACTAAATATAATATCCTTTAATACTAATTGGGTAGAATATTGACCATTCCAATAATTTTTATCAATGGTATAAGTAATATCAATATTTTTACCACTTAATAATTTTTCATAATGCTCTACCATTCTAAACCCAATAACATCTAAATCAGAATGTTCACTATTTAATTTAAATTTTAATGTTTCTCTATCTTTTCCTAATAGTTGAACATTGCTAATACCTTTTAAATCCCTAGTTACAAATACTGGTTTTGAGTTGCCTGGACCAAAAGGTTCTAAATAATTAAGAAAATTAATAAATCTATCATTAATATCTGAGAGTTTTAATTCATAATCAATAGAAATCATAGGGGTTAAATCATACGATAGATTTTTAATAGCATGATTATTCATTGTATTAGAAAAAGTATCTAAATGTTCTTTTTTAATACTCAATCCTGCAGCCATTGGATGCCCTCCATAATTATCTAAAATATCAGAACAATGACTTAAAGCATCTACAATATCATAACCAGGAACGCTACGACAAGAACCCTTATAAATACCATCTTCTTCTGTCATGACTATAGTAGGCCTATTATATAATTCTTTAATTCTAGAAGCAACTATACCAACAATACCAAAGTGCCAATTTTGATTGTAAATTATAATAATTTTTTCATTTTCTAAATTAAACTCAGAGTTAATAATTTGGATTGCTTCATTTTCATGCTGTAATGTAATAGCTTTACGCTTATTATTTTCATTTTCTAAATCTATTGCAATTTCATTAGCTAGTTGAAGGTTAGATGTAGTAAATAACTTAACTGCTCTTGAAGCATCACCTAATCTACCTGCTGCATTAATTTTAGGAATAAACCAATAACCTAATTTACCAACTGTAAGGCCAGGATTGTTTAAATTAGAAACATTCATCAATGATTTAATACCTTTGTTACTACCATTTAATATGCGTTTCATTCCTTCAGAAATAATTATCCTATTTTCATCTAATACTGGCATTATATCTGCAGTAGTTGCAATAGCTACTAAATCTAAATATTTAAATACATTATCTATGTTACCATCTAATCTAGTATTAAGTCCTACACAAAGTTTGAAGGCTACACCAGCTCCACATAAGCCTTTAAAAGGATAATTACAATCATGTTGATTAGGATTTAAAATAGCATAAGCATCAGGTAATTGATCTTTTTGCTTATGATGGTCTGTAATAATAAAATCAAGTTGATTTTGATTTGCATAATTAATTTGATCAATAGCTGTAATTCCACAATCACAACTAATAATCAAATGAGCTCCAATTTTAATCCCATAATCAATAGCATTTTTAGAAATTCCATAACCTTCTTTTTCACGGTGCGGAATATAATAATAGCTATCAATATTTAAAGATTTAAGATATAAATATAAAATAGCTGCTGCTGCAGTCCCATCAGTATCATAATCTCCAATGATTAAAATAACTTGATTAGACTCTTGAGCTTGAATAACTCTATTAATAGCCTTATCCATATCTTTCATTAACATTGGGTCATGCAAATTATTTAAATCATTATAAAAAAAAGAACGGGATAATTCTTTTGTGTTGATTTTCTTTATAGACATAATAGTAGCAATACTGGTAGGCAATTTAAATTCATCTGATATCCTATTGATATCATCCATATCTAATTGTTTATATTTCCAAATAAAATTACTCATGTCAAATAATAAGATAGGTCAGTCTATAAGCCGGATTCTGTATTCATAATGAATGATGGTTATTTATCTAGGCCTAACCTCACAGTTAAGCTAACTTGCAATCTACCCGCTCTTAAGTGATAGGACTACACAGAGCTACTTGATCTTGCTCAAAGTGGGGTTTACCAGCTCCATCTATTACTAAATAGACTGGTGGTCTCTTACACCACCGTTTCACCCTTACCTATATAAATAGGCGGTTTGCTTTCTGTTGCACTTTCCATCCCTTTACAGGGTCCTCCCTCAGCAAGAGGCACTTTGTCCTATAGAGTCC
>JAAZYZ010000003.1 GCA_014239355.1 Fidelibacterota bacterium | reverse complement strand
TGACTTAACATCTTCAAACCATATATAAAGCATACAGAAGAAATTAAATAAACTATATTTATATAAGATTCCATTTATTTCCTTTTAAACATTTTAAGCATTCGATCAGTAACCAAAAAACCACCTACTACATTAACCATTGCAAATATAACAGCAATAAAACCAAGCCACATCCCAATCTCAGTTCCTTTAGTAGCTATAAGAGCTCCAATAATTGCTATACCTGAAATAGCATTAGAGCCTGACATTAATGGCGTATGTAAAGTTGGAGGTACTTTTGTAATGATTTCAAATCCAACAAAAACGGCTAATACAAATATTGTTATTATAGTTATATCCATTAATTAGACCCTTCCATTGCATTTTTTGTTCTTTCATCAACGATCTCACCATTATGAGTAAACATTGAGCCACTTACAATCTCATCTTCTAAATTAAATTCTTTTTTGTCTTTATCATAACCATGCAATATAAATGCACTCACATTTTTTGCATATAGCTGTGAAGAATGAACACTCATGGTTCCTGCCAAATTAATAGTTCCATCAATAGTCACACCATTTACATCCACTACCTGATCAGGCTGAGTTAAACTACAATTACCACCATTTTCAGCTGCGAGATCCATAATTACGGAACCTGAACTCATAGATTTAACCATTTCATCTGTAATAAGTATTGGAGCAGGCCTACCTGGAATTAAAGCTGTAGTTACAACAATATCAGAAGCTGCTATACGTTCATTTAATAATTCTGCTTGTTTTTTCTTATACTCATCAGATGTTTCTTTTGCATAACCACCCTCACCTACTCCATCATCAGAATCTGACTCAACCTCTAAAAATTTTGCGCCCAAACTTTCAACTTGTTCTTTTACTTCAGGCCTTACATCAGAAGCTTCAACTTGAGCTCCTAACCTCTTTGCTGTTGCTATTGCAGATAATCCTGCAACCCCCGCGCCTAAAATAAGTACTTTTGAAGGAGGAATTGTGCCTGCTGCAGTCATTAAAAGTGGCATATATTTTTCAATATGACATGATGCTATTATAACAGCTTTATAGCCAGCTATATTAGTTTGAGAACTTAAAGCATCCATCTTTTGAGCTAAAGTGGTTCTTGGAATAAGATGCATAGAATACGCTGTTACATTTTTACTTTGTAAAGATTTTACCTTATCTGTTTCTTTCATAGTTTGAAAGAACGAAAGATAAGAAGAACCATTTTTAATCATTATCATTTCTTCATCAGTAGGTGAATTGACTTTTAAAATCATATCTGCTTGCTCAAAAACCTCATTAGCTGAAGAAAGAATTTCTGCACCAGCCTCTTTGAAATCTGAATCTGCTATTTGAGAAAGAGCACCTGCGTTTGATTCAACTTTTACAGTAAATCCAGCAGAAATAAATTGTTTTACTGTAACTGGGATTACAGCAACTCTAGTTTCGTTTTTTATTGTTTCTTTTGGTACACCTAATATCATCTTTACTTTCTTTATTAAATTATAAATAAGTTACAAAATTGCTTACAAATGATTTGTAAATTACACATCTTTATTAAAAAATAAATTATATTTTTATGAATAAAATAAAAAAATTAGATTTTAACTTTATAGAATCAAAAAAGTCAAAAAAAACTATTGTTGCTTTTCATGGATGGCAGGGCAACAAAGATAGCTTTCTTCCTCTTGTCAAACACTCTTTATTTAATGAATATAATTGGTTTTTACTTCAAGGACCTTATAGAGTTAACAATAATCCAAATACAAGAACTTGGTCTTATGAATTAGAACCAAACAATTGGGCTTACAAAGAACCAAAACAAATAATTCATAATTTTTTTAAAAATGAAGTATTTAAAAAATTTGATTCTCACAATGTGTATGTAATTGGTTTTTCATTAGGCGCATTAGTATGCTATGAATACATATGTTCAATGGATGAACCTCTTGGAGGGGTATTTCCTATATCTGGATTTATGAGAAACAAAACAATTAATCTAAATTCAAACCAAATTAAAACTCCTATTACAATAGGACACGGTAAAAATGATGACATAGTTCCAATAGAAAGATCAATAGAGGCATACGAAGCCTTAAAAGTAGAAAAAGCAAATGTTGAAATCATAACCTATGATGCTCAGCACCACATCCCTATTAAAATGCTAACAAAAATCTCACAAATGATTAAAAATAACCCCTAATTAATTTCCATTTCTATATAAAAATCTTGTATTTAAAAGCATTAATATCTAAATTAATTATAATTATGTTGTTGTTTTTATTTGACTTAGATATATTTTGCTTAAAGTATTACATTAAATGTTTGCATATAGAGTTTGAAATTGTTTAATTTTAGGGCGTATTATAGAAATAATTTAGATTTAAATAATAAAGTAAATAACAAAACAAGGAGAAAATAAATGAGACTAGTTACTAAAATAGCTACAATAGCTACATTAGCTTCTTTCATGTTTGCAGGAATGAACATTACATGGGGTAACACTTATGCCGATGCTGATGGAGACTTAGGTTCTTCAAATTCATTTGGTTGTCATTTCGATGTAAACGATAATACTACAGTTGGTTGGGAAAACGGCCTTATGGTTGGCCTTGCTGGACCTTCTGGTACAACTTTTCGTTTAGGTTACGAAGGTGTTCCTACATTAGGTATGTCATATACTTGGTGGGAAGGCGCTGGCACAGGATGGGGTACTTCTCTATCTACTGCAGTTGACTTTGATATGACTGACGAAGCAGATGACGAAGATCCTAATACTACAGAAAGTTCTGCAGGAGACTTCGGAATTACAATTAATCTTGGCTTCGGATTTTAGGATCCTTATCTAATTACAAATCAAACAAGGAAGGCCCTTGGTTCTTCCTTGTTTGATCTAACTTAATTAACAGTAATTGGAGCTTAAATGAAAAAAAATATTTTAATAACCTTAATAGTTCTATCCGTAAGCAGTCTATCGTTTTGTGGAACTATCCAACCTCAACTATCTATGCGTTTTAATGACATTGTAAATCAGGCTCCTGATGCAGGTGGAACACTTGACCCTACATTAGTTCTTGGTTTTGCAATGAGTATGGATGAGGGCGTTTATGCAGGTTTTGATAGTGATGGTATAGATAGTCGAATATTTGTATCTTTTGATTATGGAACCGTTGGGATGGGTATGAATGCTATTGGTGACCCTCAGTTTACTGTAGGTGCTAAGTATTCTACATTATCTAACCTTGAAGTTTCTCTTGATTATGTAGTTAATAATCTTGTTAGAGATATTGATGGTGGTGGTGACCCTATTGATGGAACTAGCATACCAAATGAATTAAGATTATCATTAGGTGTGACTTTTTAATTACTAAATTTTATCTAATTCTACTAGTACTAGAGTTATAATTACAAAAAACAAACAAGGAGAAAATAAATGAAACTAGTTACTAAAATAGCTACAATTGCTACATTAGCTTCTTTCATGTTCGCAGGTGTTGGCCTTACATGGGGTAATACATACTCTGATGATGGTGGTATGACTTCAGACCCTTCATTTGGTGTACACTTTGATGTGAACGATAATACAACTGTTGGCTGGGAAAATGGTCTTATGGTTGGTCTTTCTGGACCTGCTGGAGCTACTTTCCGTTTAGGTATGACTGATACAGCCCCTACATTAGGTATGTCTTATACTTGGTGGGAAGGTGCTGGAACCGGTTGGGGAACTGACCTATCAACAGCTTTAGACTTTGATTTAACTGGTGATAACGATTTTGCTATTACTATTAATCTTGGTTTAGGATTTTAGAATCCTTATCTAATTACAAACTTAACAAGGAAGAGCCTTGGCTCTTCCTTGTTAATTTAACTTAATTAACAGTAGTAATTGGAGCTTAAATGAAAAAAAATATCTTAATAACCGTATTAGTTTTATCTGTTGGGTCTTTTCTTTTTTCTGGAACGATTCAATCTTCTTTATCTATGAGATTCAATGATATAACAGGAACTGACTCTGTATCAGGTACTGTTGAACCAGTTCCTGTAGTTGGAATTAAAATGAGTCTAGAAGAAGGTGTTTATGCAGGTCTTGATAGTGATGGCACAGATAGTCGAATATTTGTTAGTTTTGACTATGGAACTATGGGAATGGGAATAGATGGAAATGGAGATCCTCAATTTACAATAGGTGCAAAATATAGCGCTCTAGAAAATCTTGCTGTTTCTCTTGATTACGTAATAAATAATTTAACGACAAGTGGCGATGATGGTGCTGCCATACCTAATGAGCTAAGAATGTCATTAGATGTAACATTTTAATTAAACAATTTGTAATTCTACTAGTACTAGAATTATAATTACAAAAAACAAACAAGGAGAAAATAAATGAAACTAGTTACAAAAATAGCTACAATAGCTACATTAGCTTCTTTCATGTTCGCAGGTGTTGGTCTTACATGGGGTAATACATACTCTGATGGGGACACTGGAATGGATGCTGTAGGTTCTTTTGGTGTACATTTTGATGTGAACGATAACACAACTGTTGGCTGGGAAAATGGTCTTATGGTTGGTCTTTCTGGACCTGCTGGATCTACTTTCCGTTTAGGCTACGGCGCTGTAACTACACTAGGTATGTCTTATACTTGGTGGGAAGGTGCTGGAACTGGTTGGGGAACTGACCTATCAACAGCTGTTGACTTTGATTTAACTGATGGAGATGACACTTCAGCAGGTGATTTTGCTATCACAGTTAATCTTGGTCTAGGATTCTAGTAGAATTCTTGGAACTTAAAAAAGGGGATTTTTTAATCCCCTTTTTTTATATTTAAATTATGAAAAACATCCTCAAACAACTCCACTGGCAAATACTTATAGCAATGATCTTAGGTATACTTGTTGGTACTTTTATTAAAAATAATCTTTTTTTTATTTTATCATCTGATTTACTTCAAGGCCTTTATGAATTATTTGTATCCTTTGGAGTAATCTTTATTAAACTACTGAAGATGATCATTATTCCTTTAGTATTTACATCTATAATAGTTGGTGTTTCTAGTATAGGAGCAACAAAACGTCTGGGAAAATTAGGTTTAAAAACAATCCTATATTATATCTGCACAAGTCTTTTTGCTATTCTTATTGGTTTATTACTAACTAATCTACTAAAACCAGGAATTAATTACTCTGATAATCAAACATTGATCAATTCAGAAAGCTATGATTATGAAAAATTAAACACACCAGACTCTACAATGGATATATTTATTCGTATGATTCCTGAAAATCCAATTTCAGCTGCTGCTAATGGTGATATATTAAGTTTAATCTTCTTTGCTTTGTTATTAGGGGTATCTATAACTATGCTACCTAATGAAAATAAAAGAACTCTAACAGAATTTTTTAATGCTTTATTTCAAGCAATTATGTTTTTAACTCAAATGATTATTAAACTATCTCCTATTGGAGTTTTTGGTTTAATTGTAAAAACAGTCTCAATTTCTGATTTAAATCTTTTCTATTCAGTGGGTAAATATATGCTTACTATTGCCTTAGGTTTATCAATTCATCTATTGATAGTATTACCAGTAATGTTTTTTATATTCACAAAAATTAGTCCATTAAAACACTTTAAAGCTATGGCATCTGCAATGGCTACAGCTTTCTCTACTTCTTCATCTAGTGCTACATTGCCTGTAACGATGAAATGTGTTAAAGAGAATGTTAAAGCTTCTAAGGAGGTTTCAGGGTTTGTTCTACCAATGGGAGCTACTATTAATATGGATGGAACAGCTCTTTATGAATGTGCTGGAGTGATATTTATTAGTCAAGTATTAGGAGTAGAGCTAACATTGTCACAACAATTTATTGTTGTTATAACTGCACTACTAGCCTCTATAGGTGCTGCAGGCATACCAAGTGCTGGACTTGTAATGATTTTTATTGTTACTCAGGCAGTTGGGTTTAATAATGATGAAGTAGCAATGATTATTGGAGCTATGCTTGCAGTTGATAGACCACTTGATATGCTAAGAACAATGGTTAATGTAACAAGTGATAGTATTGGTACGGCAATCATCGCTCATACTGAAGGTGAAAAACTCTACGATTAGATAAATAATTGCTTGATTCTATCTTCTATTTCTTTGTTATTTGAATGATGCTCTTCTGAATCAACCATAATTTCAATTAAATTAATCTTCCTATCTTTTGTATTTAATTGATTAACAATTTTATCAATCTTTTGATACTGATTTAAAGTGATCTTCTGATAATGACAATTAAAAACTTTTGCTACACTCTTGATATCTAAATTGACAGGAGTTAACCAATATTTTTCATAATTTGATTTACTTTGAGTCTTTAATCCATCTAAACGATCAAATATATGACCGCCACTATTATTGATAATAAAAATTGTTAAGCTAACTGGAATATTATTAGCAATATTTAATGCTGTTAAGTCATAATAGAAACTTACATCCCCAATAATAAGAGCATTAAATGATTTGTTGCCAATCGACACTCCTATTGCTGTAGATATTAAACCATCTATACCACTTGCTCCTCTATTTGAGTAAATATTAATTTTTTTATCTAAATTAAATGTGAATGAATCTAAATCTCTTATTGGTGATGAATTTCCAACCATTAAATTTGAATTTTTAGGTATTGCTGATATTATAGAATTAATAATATATCCTTCATGACACTTTGGAGTCTTAAAAAAAGATTGAATTTGATTTTCAATTATTTTTTGATTATTAATTATTTTATCACACCATGATTTATTAATGGTCTTTTTATTCTTATTTAGATATTGAACTATTTCAATTATAGACGAATTTAAATTATTCCGTCTTTGAACTGAAACAGAATAGGTTTTTTGTTTATTTTTATCAATTAATTCATTTAATTTTTTAGAAATAGGCCTAGAACCAAACCTTAATATTATATCTGGTTTTATCGTATAATTTTTAAGAATAGCGTCATAATTTGAAATTATATTTTTAGATTTTTTATCAAATCTAGAACTTCTACATTCCATAAAAATGGGTACATGATATTTTTCTGATGCTTTTATAATCACTGGATCACAAATATCTGTACATATAATTAGTATTCTTGAATGACTATATCCCATATCATCATTAACTAAGAAACTTTTAGGATTACGTGGCTTGTTAGAAAAATTTGGTTTAAATATATTTGGAAGAAACCCTTTATGAGAAAGAGGTTCATCAAAAGGTACATTTAAATGAACAGGCATAGGAGAGCATTCTTCCCCATCAATTAGATGATTAAGACCTTTTGTACTTATACTATAAATTTTTCTTATAAATAAAAATAGCTCATCCATCTTTTTATGTTTATATGAATTTTCAAAATATTCTTGGATATTTTCTATGTAAGGATTAGCATCAAAAAATTTTGTATATCTACCAAATATTTCATTTTGATAAATTGTTTGATTTGAACCTGTTCCTACTAATTTTTTAGGTCTATCAGCAGTAATGATAATCATGGACATTTTAGACATAAATGCTTCTACAATACCAGGGAAAAGATTTGCTACTGCAGTCCCTGATGTCGTGATTACTAAAACTGGACGTTTATATTTATCAGATTTTGTTTTTCCTAAAGCTACATATGCAGAGCTTCTTTCATCAACAATACTATAAGTATTTATATCTGAATTTGCCAATAACGCTTGAGTCAGTGACGTATTTCTTGAACCTGGGCTTATAAAAGCATCTTTTATCCCAAAAGTGGCAAAATAGGATATAATTATTTGTGAAAATGCAGCATTCTTTTCACTATTACCCTTTAAATTTCTCATAAAGATTCCAACATTAATTTAAATTTTTCTTCTGTTTCATCCCATTCATTATTAGCATTAGATTTTTCTGTTATTCCACTACCTGAAAATAAATATAAATCTTTATTAACACCTAAGCCAGATCTAATATTTAAATAAAATCTTCCATCTAAATTGTTATCAATCCAGCCTATTGGTCCACCATACCACCCCCTATTTTCTTTATATTTTCTTATCATATCAACTGCTTTATCTTTTGGATAGCCTCCAATGGCAGGGGTGGGATGAATTTCAACTAATAAATCTAAAATATTTTTATCTTTTACTAAATCGGCATTAAATGATGTACATAAATGTTCAATATCTGATGATTTTTTAATTTTTGGTTTTTTATCATATACAATATTATCTGAATTTTGATTTAAAAACTCAATTATATAATCAGTAACAATTTTTTGTTCAATAATTTCCTTTTTATCATATATAAAATCATTACTTTTACTGTAATTACTACCAGCAATAGATTCAGATTCAATTTTATGATTCAACTTAGATAAAATCAATTCTGGAGTTGAACCTATAATCTTAATATCACTACTAATTGAATATAAAAAATTCATACTATTATCATTTTTATTTAATAGGTTTTTATAAATATTTAATAAAGGAACATTATCTGAAAAAGATGCTTTTTTAATCCTAGAAAATACTACTTTAATTAAATCAGAATTGCCTACTTGAAAAATATCTAGCAAATTATTTATTTTTTTATGATACAAATCATTAGATGTTAAATCAGATATATCTAATAATTCTGATTTTACATCATTCTTTTTACGAGCAAATAAAATAAGCTCAAGATCATCAATATATTTTAAAAATAGTGACTTGATTTTTTCAACAGTAGCACCATCATCTAAGAAGATGTTTACGATCAATTTTGAGTCCACAAATGTATATCTAGGTAATGTGAAATTTGCAATAGGTACATCATTCCATATATCAGTATTTGATTCACTTAAATCAAAATTAAATCCTCCAAAAATAAAGGTCTTATTATTTTTCTTATCATTGATAAAACATGTATTTGAAATTGATTTTAATAACTCATCCTTTTGAGACTTGTAATCATAATCATTATAAAATAAAAAGCTATGTTCTTTCACTATACTAAAAGCTGAAAAATCACTACTTGAAAAAATTATTGGTTGATGCTTTAATGAAATGCGATTTAAGGTATCATTTAAATCATTTTCTATTTCAAAGCATATTGAAAATATGTTTTGATTTAATCTTTCAGAACTATTAAAAGATTTAATCTGATGATTAAATTTATTTCTTATACTATTAAAATCTTTTTTATTCATTATATATTTTAATTTTATAGCCTAAATTTATATCAATTATTTTAATAAAATTTATATATTTTCAATCTATGGATAACAAATACATACATACAGGAAAAAATAAAAAGAAATTTGTTGAAAACATGTTTGATAAAATTTCTTTTAAATATGATTTTTTTAATCG
>JAAZYZ010000002.1 GCA_014239355.1 Fidelibacterota bacterium | reverse complement strand
GATTCATTTTGTACATCAATATAAGGAAAAGTATGTGCACTACATTCATCACCTATCAATATTGAATCACATTGTGAATAATTTTTAGCATTACTAGCGTTTTTATTAATTTTAACTTCACCTCTGTATGATTGACAACTATTACCTGCTGATATTCCCTTGGAAATAATTGTACTTTTTGAATTTTTACCTAAATGAATCATTTTTGTTCCAGTATCAGCCTGCTGTTTATTTGTTGTTACTGCTACTGAATAAAATTCACCTTTTGAATAATCACCTTTTAAGATACAACTAGGATATTTCCATGTAATTGCTGAACCTGTTTCTATTTGAGTCCATGATATTTTAGATTTATATCCAATACAATTACCTCTTTTTGTAACAAAATTGTAGATTCCACCTTTACCATTTTCATCTCCAGGATACCAATTTTGTACAGTTGAATATTTAATTTCTGCTTCATCCAACGCAACAAGCTCAACTACTGCAGCATGTAATTGATTCTCATCTCTCATTGGTGCAGTACATCCTTCTAAATAACTTACATATGATTTATCATCCGCAATGATTAATGTTCTTTCAAATTGACCTGTATTTATAGCATTTATTCTAAAATATGTAGATAATTCCATTGGACATTTTACACCTTTGGGTATATACACAAAAGACCCATCACTAAACACTGCTGCATTAAGAGCAGCAAAATAATTGTCTGCAATTGGTACAACACTGCCAAGATATTTTTTTACTAATTCAGGATGTGATTTGACTGCTTCTGAAAAAGAACAAAAAATAACTCCAACTTTAGCAAGATCTTTTTTAAATGTAGTAGTTATAGAAACACTATCAAATACAGCATCCACTGCGACTCCAGCTAACATCTTTTGTTCATGGATAGGAATACCTAATTTCTCATAAGTTCTAATCAATTCTGGGTCTACTTCATCTAAACTTTTATATTCTTTTTTCTTAGGTTCAGAGAAGTAACTGATAGAATCATAATCTATATCAGGAATTGTAAGCTCTGCCCATTTAGGTGCTTTCATTTTTTTCCATCGTTTATATGCTTTTAATCGCCATTCTAATAGCCAAGATGGTTCTTTTTTCTTATTAGAAATTATTTTAATAACATCTTCATTTAAACCTGGAGGCAATGTTTCTTGATCAATATCTGTAGTAAAGCCATACTCATATTTTTTATTTAGAGTTTCAGATAATATTATTTGTTCTTTTTCTCTTTTCGTCTTCATTTTATCCTATTAAACTGAAAAACTTGTACCACAGCCACATGTTCTTTCGGCATTTGGGTTATCAATTTTAAAACCTCCACTTAATAAATCATCAGAAAAATCAATTGTTGTACCCTTGACATATAACCAACTCTTTAAATCACAATAGACTTTAACGCCTTCAACTTCAATTATTTTATCAAACTCACCCTGATTATCATCAAAAGATAAATTGTAGCTCATACCTTAACATCCACCGCCAATAACTGAAACTCTTAAACCATGATTCAGTTTATCTTCCCCCTTTAATATAGCCTTGACTCTTTTTATTGCATTTTCTGTTAAATGTATTGTTTCATCAAAAAAACTATTTTTATCTTTTTCCATTTTTTTATACCTATGTTAATTGATTTAATTTAATGTCATTAAAAACTTGATAAATCTTAGAGTTAATTTTATCTAATGGCTTTATAATATTACAACTTGAAAACTGCTCACATTCTATATCAACCAAACATCCCGCAACCCCAAAAGGACCCTCTAATATTTCAATAAACTCAATTAAAGTTAATTTGTTATACTTACGCTTTAATCTATAACCACCTTTTGGACCTTTAATTGAATCTAAAATATTAAATTTTGATAATTTTTGTAAAATTTTAGCTAGTAATTCATATGGAATATTATAGGTGTCTGATATCTGCCTAACAGATATAGGATCACAGGATTTACTTCTATTAATATGATTTAATGAAATTAAAGCATATTCTACTTTTTTGCTAAACTTAAACATCATGTCTCTCTTCTCTAAAATAATTTAAAAAGAATTAATTTATAAAAGAAAGATTAAATGCGATTTATTTTGTCGTATATATCATTTAATAAAAAATTAAATAATAATTTCGATAGCTTGAGGAATAACAGTTAACTTAAAAGGTGCAGAACCTTTTATTTCACCATCAATATTTAATTGGCTTGTTACATGTGTTCTTAATTCAAACTTAGAAAGTTGAACATATTCTACAATATCATCATAGATATGTTTTCCAGAAAATAGTTTAGACATTAATCTTAAAAGTTTTAATCTAGATGCATCTTTTATCAAGACTAAATCTATCAATCCATCATTTAGTTTGGCTTTAGGGGCTATTTTCATACCCTTACCTGTATGAATTGTATTGCATAATACTGCAAACATAAAATTATCATTTAGTTCATGCTTTTTATTATCTCTATTATAGTATACAATATTGGCACTATTTGTTTTTTTGAAAATAATTTCAAATATACTTAATATAGTATATCTACTTGTTCCTAACCATCTAAAACGTTCGGCATTAATGCCAACAGTAGCAACCATTCCCCAGCCTGCAATATTAAAAGTATATATTCTTTGATTGTTACAATCAATTTTTGATATATCAATACTTAGCTTTTTACCATTTATAATACTATTTATAGCAATTTTTAGATCTAAAATACCTAAATCTCGAGCCAAGCTATTACCTGAGCCAGCAGGCACTAAACATAGGGGCACTTTTACATTGTCTAACCTTTTCATCAAACCATTAACAGCCTCATGAAAGCTGCCATCACCACCTATTATACAACAACAATAATAATCTTCTATACTATAAGTATTTAATATACTTTCAATATGACCTTTATGTTCTGATTCTATTATTTTTATTTGAAATTGATTCTTTTCAAACTCTGAGACTACAGTTGGTAATATTTTTTTAGCAATTTTTTTACCACTTACTGGATTAACTATTAATAGTACTGTACACATTAATTATTAATCTCTCTAAGTTTCATAATAAAAGTACCAATCTTAGTTTTCAATTTGATCTTAATAGGAATTTTATTAACATCATTAGTATACCATAACTCTAATTCACCATTATTTTTAATTGCATTTTGAGCAGTTATTGGCTTTATATTAAGGCACTCAAAAGTACCATAAGGTACTTTTATATCTTCAACTTTTAGTACTTTCAATAAAACATCTTTAATTTTTTTACTACTAAAAATTTCATAAAAATACTCATTATTAATCTTTAAATCTTTTGTCCTCAATAATGGAATTAATGAGTAAGGTGAAAACAATGAGTCTGAATAAAAATTTAATTTTCTTCCGTTTCTTTTAATTATTTTTTCAGTTTTATCCACTTCAATCTTTGTTTTTTCCTTTTTATTAGAAATTTTTTGATCAATTGATATCAATGAAAAAGAATTGTCAACTTTTAACTTAATTTTATCGATATAGGGATATAATATTTTAGCAAGATTTGTTGTTTTTGTTAATATATCTATTTGATATTCATTATTTTCATTTTGTTCTATTTTTAATACACACTTACCTACAGTACCTGCAATCATTGAAATACCTTTAATTTCAACATCATAAATATATTCCTGAAAATCTGACGCAGATAATAAAAAAGTTGCAATAATTAATGATATAATTTTTTTAAGCATGTCTTTTAATTACCCTATATATTTTTTCTGATGAATACTCCTTATGTTGAAGATATTTTGTAATGCTTTTCTTAATGCTTTTTGTTTTGTTTAAATCTTTAAACTCTAAATATTTGTTATAAAATTCAAATCCATTATTAATAATAAAACCACATTTTTCTTCCTGCATCTCTTTAGCTTCATCAAGTAAATCAATATTAGGACCATAACAAACAATATTATTATAAACTAAAGGTTCAATAGTAGAATGTACTCCAGCACCAAAACCTCCGCCAATATAAGCAAATTTTGAATATCTATATAATTCTGGCAATATTCCTACTTTATCCACAATAATGACTTTACAATCAGAAATATCTTCTAAATTAGATAATTTTTTGACCTTATTAAAAAAATTAGTTCCCTTACATATATCTTCAATTTTTTTAATTAATTTTAAATCTATTTCGTGAGGAACAATAATAATATTTTCTTTAATAGGATCTGGAAAATCATTTTTTAATATTGATGAAATGATTTCTAGATCTTTCGAAGAAACGCTACCAAAAATAATGTTATTTCTACCAAAATCTTCAAGGTTTGGCAGTGTGCTTGACTCTGCTTTTCGATTTAAAACTTGATCCAATCTGGTATCAGATATAATCTCAATATTATCTATGTGTAATGAATTTTTAAATATAGTTTTTATTCTTTTTGTTGGCACTATAATTAAATCAAACATATTGAAAGTATATTTTGAGAATCCTAATGCATACCATTTAAGTCTATTTGATTTACTATATAGATTTGCATTAATTATTATAGTTTTAATATTATTATTTTGAGCACTATATAAATGTATAGGCCATATATCATGCCTAGTTGTTATATAAATTGAAGGACTAATTGTTTTAAAAAAATATTTTGCACTCCATGGAAAATCAAATGGATGATAACAACTTAAATCTGATAAACCATCATCTTTAATTGATTTAAAAACGGTAGGAGACATACAGGTTACTATGATAAAATAAATATCTCTATCAATTTTTTTTAATACAGGTTTTATTTGTTCATACTCACCAGCTGAAGCTGCATGTATAATAATCTTTTTTTTATCACTATTTAATTTTGAACTTATATTTAAAAGTGATTTTTTTTGATTCAATAATAATATTCTAATCTTTTTATTAAAAAGTGAAAATATGACTAATGAAAGAAAAATAAATGGTGATAAAAAGTAATAAAGTATAAATAAAAACATTTATCTATCTTTTAATATTAAATCTACAAATTCTCTAAATGCCCCATCTCCACCATTTCTTTTTGTAATATAGTCTACTTTTATATAATCTTTAATAGGACTATTATGTGTTAAAGCAGAAAATCCTACATGTTTTAAAACATCAATATCATTCAAGTCATCACCAATATATGCTACTTGACTTAAATCAATTTCTTTTTCTAAACATATTTTTTTAATTCTTTCAAGCTTATTTTTTTCACCAATTGTAACATTAGATATTTTTAATTTTTTAGCTCTCTGTAAAACAATCTCAGATTTTTCACTTGTGATAATTACAGTTTCTATGTTTTTCTCTCTTAAAATTTGAACAGCCATTCCATCATAAGTACTAAATGATTTCATAAAATCGCCATTTTCTGTATAATGCATTTTAGCATCTGTCCAAACTCCATCTATATCAGTCGCCACTAATTTTATATTATTTCTATTACTCATCATTAATCCTTTTTAAATATTTTCCAAGTGTTTCTAATAACTCAAAATCTAATGGAGTATCAATTTGTTTCCCATACTCTTCATCAAATATAAAGCTTCCAATTTTCCCACCTAATCTATTTAATTCTTTTTTGAAAATATCATACTTAAAAATATAAACCGAACCATTTTCATCATATATTAAATCTTTATCTTGAAAATCTTGCCTACGTGGTCTATTTAAATAATCATACATACATTCAGGGCTATTTTTATTAACCCTCCAAGTTAAAGGATGGATAGGGCTTAAAGTAAGCATTGAGTCATATTCTTCTTTATTGAATACATTAATCATTTTATCTAAAGAATTTTTAGGTCTTAATGGACTAGTCGGTTGCAACAATATAAATGTTGTATTTGAAGAAAATTTAAATAAAGATATCACATGTTCTATTGCACTTTCTGTAGACGCATTATCATCAGATAATTCTTTAGGTCTATCTACTACAGTAATATTATTATTTTTGCCAATATTCATGATCTCATCAGAATCTGTTGTTAAAATAATTTGACTTACTAATTGAGATTGTTTAGCATAATCTATACTATACTGTAATAACGGCTTACCTAAAAAATTCTTTATATTTTTTTTAGGAACCCCTTTACTTCCACCTCTTGCTGGTATTATAACTACGTATTCTTTGCTCATAATAATGCTTTAATTATCTCAAAATCCTTCTTGTAAGTTATCTTCATATTTTTTTCACTTCCTAAAATTATTTTAGTATCATATCCATACTCTTGAATTACACTCATATCATCAGTAACATCTTTATCTATTTTTTTATGACATTCAGATAAAATTAAGAAATTAAATGCTTGAGGAGTTTGTAATCTATATAATTCATTTCTATTTAATATCTGTTTAATATTACAATCCTTAACTTTAGCAATCGTATCTGTACATGGAAGAGCTGGACATACAGCTGTATTATTCTTTAGTTCTTTTATGCAATTAGAAATAATCTCATTATTGACAAAAGGTCTAGCAGCATCATGTATTAAAATATTTTGTGTTTCTTTAGGACAATTCTCTAAAGCTATATAAGATGATTCTTGCCTAGTTTGACCACCGATAAGTATTTTACAACTTTTAATTTTTTGTTTGATGAAATCTACATATTGATTTGGAACCAATAATAAAACCTCATCAATCTCAGAATGATTTAAAAAAGTATTAATAGAATATTCAACAATCATCTGATCGTCAAATTTTTGAAACTGTTTTGGAGTAGTATCTTTAAATCGATTTGAATTACCTGCTGCTAAAATAACTGCTACATTCATCTTTTCACCTTTTCAAAAAATCTGATAATTGAATAACTTTATTTTTCTTAATTAATGCTTGAATAAATTCTTTTTCTCCAATATTATCATGTTTTTGACTTTTCTTCATGATTTTTAAATTTGAAATTTTTTTCATAAAAAAAGAATCATAATAATGCTCTTTCCCATCTTGGAAAAAATCAAAGCCATGAATAATTACTTCTTTATAATTATCAATTGCCCATAATATAGAATTAAAACCTGTTGTAGGCCTTTCTATATTTGATTTATTTTCATATTCTTTCATTTTTTCTTTTTTGATTACTATGTAATCGTTAGAATTCATACCCAATCTAAAGGGCAATTTCTTATTAACTTTTTCTTCTTTTCGATTTAATATTTTATAAGGAATAAATACAACTACTTTTTTAGGGTAAAATTTTGGTTTTTTTAAGTTTTGATTACCTCCATTAAACCATATTGTAGTTTTAGAACCTACACATTCATCAAAACCATCCGTCTGATAATTATTAATTCTTGCAACTTCATGGAACTTATCAATCTCTGTTCCAAATTTTTGCTTTAATATTGATGGGCCATTGGCTATTATTAAAATTTTATCATCCACAATTATAATTTAATAATTTATTGAATATATATCATTATAATTGTATACGTTTACCAGATGTAACAAATTCTTTAATCATCATCATTATTCTATTAGAAATACTTCCATCAAATTTATAGCAAGATTGTTCTGACCAGTAAATTCTATTTTTCTTATATTTATCAGATTCTTTTAGAGCCAAATTTATTGTCTCTTTTATATCTTTAGGTCTACATGTATGACCTAAAATCCAATCTTCATCTATATAAGGAATTTTAAATGGCCTATTTCTTCTGTTTATTAAAAGTTCAGTCTCTAACACTTCGCCATCAATCCAATCTTCATTCTTTCTTTTATCTTTTTCTGGGAAGCATCCTGGAAATTGATCGAGAACTAATTGAATAACAGGCTTATTTATTAAACATGCTTCGGCTACTACTGAAGATACTTCACTTATAATTATATCTGCTAAATGTATAAATTGATTAATATTTTCCTCTTTGCCTGGGATTATTACATCATATTTTTTTGCAATTTTATAATCAGCTGGATGAGGAATCACTAAAAGATTATCAATATTTTTAAAAAATTTAATATTATTTATACCAGAATTATTTGAATATTTTCCACCCCATGATGGTGCAAATAATTTAATAGGTTTATCAGGATTTAATTTATATTTCAAACATAAACTCTTTTTATCTATTGTAAGAGAATGAAGTTCATCCATCTTAGGATAACCTCCTAATAAACCATTTTTAAAATTAGGATTAATAGATTTCATCTTTTTTTGAAAAATTTCTCCTGGATAAAAAAGTAAATTAGAATCATGAAAGAAAGAATATTTGTAGGTATAATATTTCATTGCACCTAATCCATGCTCAACATATATATAAGAACCCCTCCAACCTAATTTCTGAACTCTTCTTAAAGCCTGATCGTGAGATATAACAATATGATTAGATAAATTTGAAAAATTAAAATAATTACGTATTCTATTTTTGTGAATTTTTAATAGTCTAGTATTAAGATTCATTTTCTGAGATTCAATATAGAGTGGCTTTAAACTAAAATATTCCTTTTGACTTGACCAACAAAAATCAATATTATAATTATTATTTTTATTCATAAATACATTATTTTTTTCATTTTTTAAATGAATTTTTAATATTCTTTTATAACTGAGCCATCATCTAAAGCTACATTCCATCTTTTTTTAGGAGTTTTCCAATCAGAACCATATTTTTTCTCTAAAAATTTTTCAGAATCATAAGGAACATTAATTAATTTTCCATAAAATTCTATTTGTTCTAGATTATCAAAAAATTTTCTTTCATGATATGCATTTTTATTCCATACTACATATTTGTAATGATTTTCATCTAAATAGTAGATAAATATATCTAAGCAAAGATTATCTTTAAAAAAAATATTTTTTCTTGGGTAAATCTTTAAAACTCTGTATTTACCTAAATTCCATACCCCTTCAACTTCTTTAAAACCTTTTACGCTTACATAAAAAAAAGTTTTTAATTTTTGAATTACTTGTTCAATCATCTCATCAGATTTATTAATAATCCCCATATCAATATCATGATCCCAGGGAATTAATTTTTTATCTCTAATAGCTCCTAATAATGTGCCACCTTCAATCCAATAACTAATTGATAATTCATCAAGTTTACTCTTAACATCAAATAAAAATTCTATTGCTTTCTTTTCATTTTTAGAATTGAATTCTATGTTATAATCTTTATAAAAATCAAAAAGTAATTCTTTTTTATATTTAACAATAAATCTTTCCATGTTAGATGGAACATTCACATACAATCCATCAATATTATATTTCCTTAATTCCATATCTTTATAATTAAAGTATGCATTTTTATTTCCTGTTTTTACATAATAAAAATTAGTATTTCTTTTCATTATATAACATTTTATCCAAGTGCTATCTTTAGATGTGAGATTTCGTTTATACCTTAATTTGAAGAGTAGTTTTTTATCTTCTATTTTTGGTTTTAATATTATTTTTTTACTAATTAGAATTAAAAATAAAAGCACTATTTTTACAATATTATATTTCTTTATATAGATTTTTAAATTTTTTGAATACTTAAATAAATTGCCTTCACCTAAACCAAGTAGCGAATCAGCTCCAATGGAATAATGAATATTTAATTTATTCATTACTTCTAAAGTGTTTTTAAAATAAGTTTTCAATTGATTATTAAAGTTCTTTATTTACTAAATCTAAGTCTTCTTTAAAATCTATTTCCATACATAGATTTGATGAAATATCTATTGGATATATAGGAATTTTTTTGTTAATTATTTTTTCAATAGCAAATTCAAAATAGTCTTGTTCAGAGCATTCTTCTAGGGCTTTTATAAACTGTTTAGTATGTCTTTTTAAAATTTTGTTAACTCCAACTGCCTCACCAAGTCCATCATCTATTTCTTTGGAAACTTTTTTTATCGTTCCATTATTATTTAGATTATATTTAACTTCTTCATCTGACACTGAACTGGTATTTACTAACATACATGATTTTTTTGATTTGATTAAAGGTATTAATATTTTTGAATCAAATACCACATCTCCATTTAACCAAATAATATCAGAATCATATTTTTGATATAAAGCGCAAAGTAAACTTTTTGATGTGTTATTTTTATCAAATTCATGGTTAATAATAAAATTACAACCTGGAAATGCATTCATAATTGATTCTTTTTGAAACCCAACAACTATATTTATATTTTTTTTATTAATATATTTTGATAAAGCATTAATTTGTCGTTCTAAGATAGTCTCACCAGTTTTAAGTTTTGTTAAACATTTTGGATGGGGCATTCCTAATCTTGAACCTTTACCTGCTGCGAGAATAATTACATTCATTTAATCTGTATTTTAATTTTAATTTTCAAAACTGCTTTAAATTTATTATCGATATTAAGTATATGCAAACAGTATTACTGTATAAAGTATACTTTAATTAGAATTACCTAGTTGCAATTTGTACAAATTTTTATAAATATCTGAATTTTGCATTAATTCTTTATGAGTACCTTGATCTATAATTTTTCCCTTATTAAATACCAAGATTTTGTCTGCGTTTACAACAGTAGATAATCTATGAGCAATAACAATAACTGTTCTATCTTTAATTAGATTATTAATTGCTTCATGAACCTTATTTTCTGAATCAGAATCTAATGATGCTGTAGCTTCATCTAAAATTAAAATTTCAGGATTTTTTATAATTGCCCTTGCAATTGAAAGCCTTTGTTTTTCTCCACCTGAAAGCTTTACACCATTTTCCCCGATTTGAGTATTAATACCATTGGAAAATTTATTAATTAAGTCCTCTAAATTTGCAGATTTAACTGCTTCTAAAAGCTGCTTTTCTGTTACTTTGTCATTACCATAAGAAATATTAGATTTTATTGTTTCATTAAATAAAATTGAATTTTGAGTTACAACACCAATTAAGTCTCTTAAACTTTTTAATGTGTATTTTTTAATATTAAAATTATCAAAAATTAACTCGCCTTCAGTTACATCATAAAGTCTTGGAATCAATTCTGAAAAAGTTGATTTTCCTGCACCACTTTCGCCAACTATTGCAATAGTTTCACCTTTTTTGATTACAATATTTATATTTTCTAATATCTTAATATCACTAGAAACATTATACTTAAATGAAACATTTTTAAATTCTATTTTACTGTTGAAATTTTTAATTTCAATTGCATTCCTATCTTGATTTATTTTCTCATTATTATCAAAAACAGAAAATACTCTTTCAGCTGCAGCAATTCCATTTTGAAATAATACATTTATATTTGAAAGTTTCCTTATTGGTTGAAGCATTGCAAAAAGAAGTAATATGAATTTTATAAAATCATCTGACTTCATAGTCTGATGTTCTAAAACACTAATACCACCAAACCAAATTAATAATATCCCAACAAGTAAACCTATTGTTTCATTAATTGGAGTTAAAAGATTTGATAATTTTGATTGTTTAAAAATAAGATTAAAATATTTTTTATTTTCTTGAATGAATTTATTGTTTTCTAATTGCTCTAAATTAAAAATCTTAACAATCTTTATATTACTTAAAGTTTCCTTTATTATATTTAAAATACCTGCACTTTGAATACTAGTTCTTCTAGACTTTCTTCTAATACTTTGACCTACTTTAAAACTAAAAAAACCAGATAAAGGAATAATTACTATAACTAGAATAGCAAATTTTATATTTATTATTAAGAGTAAAAATATAAAAGACAATATACTGATAGGCTCTACAATTAACTTTTGTAAACTTTGTGAAAATGCAACACGCATTCCTGAAATATCTCTTATCAAAATAGAACTCAAATCAGATATTTTAGAGTTATTAAAAAAAGATAAAGATAAAGTACTAATATGTTTAAATAATTTAATTCTAATGTTTGTAATCACATGATTCTGAACATAAGCCATAATCAAATTACTAACATAAAAGAGTACGTTTTTAATAATAAAAATAATTACTAATAAAATACATAAAGATTTTAATTGTTCAATCTGAGAACCTGTCCCAATTAAATTTTGTACTAAAGAATTTAATTGTTCATTTAAAGATACAGGCTTATTTATTATTAATTGATTCCCTGTCATTACATTACCAAGCATAGTCCCAATTAACCATATTGACATAGAATTCAATGCTACGTAAAATATAGAAGATAGAATTGATAAAAAAATAAGCCCTCTAAAAGAACTAGTATAACTCAGTATTCTCTTAAATGTTTTCATCTTTTGTATATTCCATCACCTTGTCTAATAATTTTAGTCTCTACTTCTGTAAAGTCTAAAATA
This sequence comes from Fidelibacterota bacterium, assembly GCA_014239355.1. Next base: position 11,883 of record JAAZYZ010000002.1, on the reverse strand, counting down.
GTAGAACCTTTTGATTTATTATTAATGTTTCCTGCATATATATCAATATTAAAGAATGTTTTTTTAATTTCATCAATATTATTTAGAGCTTTTTGACCATGTAAATTTACACTAGTAGTTATAATAGGTTTATTATACTGTTTTAATAAATCTAAACAAAATTTATTATTTGGGACTCTAATACCAATTTTATTAGAATTTTGTTCTACAAGAACTGATAAATTTGATGGCTTTGATTTCAATAAAATAGTAAATGGCCCTGGCAATAATTTTTCTATACTATTAAAATCATTTTTTTTTATTATTGCATAATGCTCTATCTCATCAATTGATTTTAACATAATTGATAAAGGAGTTTTCCTTTTTTTTAATTCATTAATTTTATTTATTGCTATAGAATTAGTTGCATCTACACCTAAACCATACAATGTGTCCGTTTCATATATAATCATATTACTATCTTCAAGATTTTTTATTGCATGATCTATTCTGTCATTTTGAATAATCATTAATATTCTTTCTTATTTTTCATCTTATGAAACCAAAAATATTGATTAGGATATTTTAATATCATTTCTCCTAAACTCTTTGTGAATTCACTATTAATATTTTTAACAACTTCACTTTTTGATTCTTTTATTTGTGAAGTATCTAAATATTTAATAAAAAAATCATAATTATAATCTTTATTCATAACACAATATCCTAAAAGAATTGGTTTTTTAGTCTTAAGGTGAAATATTCCAGCTCCCTTAGGAATTGATATATCAATATTCAAAAGGTTAACTAATGTGCCTCTTTTACCTGCATTCTGATCGGATGCAAGCCCAAGATGAAATTTATCATTTAATGCTTTTATCATTTTTTCTTTACCTTCTTTTCTAAATATAATTTGAACATTCTTAAAAGTTCTATATTTTAAAAATAAGTTATTTAAATAAGAATTTTTAATGGCTTGAGCAACAATGCTAAATTTAATGTCATTTAATCCAAAAATCGGTAAAAAATACTCCCAATTTCCTAAATGGCCCGTCATAATAATAGATCCTGGACTATCCTTAAGAATTTTTATAGTTTCATCATCTATATTAACTGTTTTTTTAATCTTTTTTTCATCTAATTGGTTTTGTCTTAAAAAATCAGATAACACCATACCAAAGTGAATATATGTATTTTTTAATATTTGAACGTGTTTCTTATTGTTTAATTCAGGGAAATTATCTTGTATATTTTGTAAAGCTACATTTTTTCTGATAGGAATTATATAGTACATCATTCGCCCTATTAGTCTTCCAAACATTAAACTTATACCTCTTGGAAAAAGATTAAAGAAAATTGATATTAATAGAACAATTAAATAAGATAAAAAAGATGTCATTTTTTTTTGATACTATAAATGTAACATAATCTAATGATTAAAATATGATTTTTATTATTTAAATAAAACCAATTTGATTAAATTATTGGTATATGAATATTGAAAAAATACCAAAACATTTAAAACAATATATAGTTAATCAAGATTATGAAAGATATAGTATTATAGATCACAAAGTATGGAGTTTTATAATGGGTATATCTATTCCTTTCTTTAAAAAACATGCTCATCAATCATATTATGATGGGTTGCATAAAACTGGTATTACATTTGATAAAATCCCATCAATAAAAACTATGAATAAAAAAATGTCCAAAATAGGATGGGGAGCAGTTCCTGTACGAGGCTTTATACCGCCATGGGCATTTATGGAATTTCAAGCTTTAGGAATTTTGCCAATTGCCTGTGATATGAGAAGTAGTGAACATTTAACATATACTCCTGCTCCAGATATAGTGCATGAATCTTCAGGCCATAGTCCAATTATTATAAATGAAGAATATTCTTATTATTTAAAACAATATGGAAAAATTGCTTCAAAAGCAGTCTTCTCAAAGGAAGATGAAAGAATTTATTTTGCAATCAGAAAACTTTCTGATTTAAAAGAAGATAAAAAAGTAACAAAAAAACAAATTGATAAGGCAGAATCAGAATTAAAAGAGGCTAAAGAAGCTGAGTCTACCCCAAGTGAAGCTACTCTATTATCTAGGTTACATTGGTGGACAGTAGAATATGGATTAATAGGTACTATAAATAATCCTAAAATATATGGGGCAGGGCTACTTTCATCAGTAGGGGAAAGTCAAAATTGTTTAAAAAGTAATGTAAAAAAAATACCTTTAACAATTGATTGTATTAATTACAGTTATGATATAACGGAACAACAACCTCAGTTATTTGTAGCTAAAGATTTTTCAAATCTGGTGGATATTTTAACTGAATTTGAAAAAACGATGGCATTCAATAAAATGAAAAGTGGATATAATCAAAAACAATATGGTGATAATGATAGTAAAATTTCTACATTAAATACAATTGAAAACAATAATCAAAATGATAGAGAACTTATTGGTTTATATCAAAAATTTGATAATAAAGAAATTGAAGGAAAGAGATTATTAGATATATTAGATGCTTCATACCCAAATGAGTGGCTATTAAGATATGAAATATATAAAAATAGCCACCAAATTGAACAGAAATGGGTGAAAGATTTAAGTAAATATTTAAATAGCTATCAAGAATCAAATATTGATCTTAATAATGCTATTAAAAGAGGTTTAAATATTATTTAAACTCTCCCATAATACTTTCTAACCACATTATCATTTGATCTTCACATTTTTCGTCTTCGTTATCATAATCAAGACCAAGACCTAATAATTGATCACCCTCAAGACCAACAGATTCTCTAAATTCATAATCATCTTTACTACAACGACCAATCAAAGAACCGCCATTAGCCATAAAAGGTTTACCCAAGATACCAAGAGCATCTAAAAAATTGTCAGGATATCCAACTTGATCACCACAACCAAAAAATGCAGCTGTCTTGCCTGAAAAATCTAATTTTTCATAATCAGAAAATATAGCATCCCAATCTTCTTGAAGCTCACCTATATTCCATGTTGGGCAACCAATGATAAGATTATCAAATTCTAAAATTTTATCTGTGCCTATTTCAGCAATGTCAAATGATTCAATTTCAACATCATTCATTTCAAGATATTCCGAAATAAATTCAGCAGCTGTTTTTGTGTTATCTGAGGAGCTCCCCCAGAACATTCCTATCTTTTTCATTATCTTAACTCCATTTAACTATTTTATTGTTTTTTTTCAAATTTCTCTAAAACTAAAATTACACCTTCTGGTTTTATATCTGCATAACCACCAGTAGTGGAATAAAATTTTTCTTTACCATTTTGTGTTATTTTAATTTCTCCTGAACCAATAGATATGATTGAACTTACATGTCTAGCTTTTATACCAAAAAGACCTTCTAAATTAGGTGCTCTAAGATATTCAGAAGTACCAATATTTATATTTTCAATTGGCGTGATAATATCAATTTGGAATGAATTTTTCATTATTTTTTAGCCTTTTCTACTACTTCGTCAAGTGTACCTACATATGCAAAAGCATTTTCTGGATATTCATCCATTTCACCTTTAACAATCGCTTCAAATCCAGAAATTGAATCTTCAAGACTAACATATCTTCCTTCAACACCAGTAAATTGTTCTGCTACAAAGAATGGCTGTGACATAAATTTTTGTAATTTTCTAGCACGACTTACAACTAATTTATCATCATCAGAAAGTTCATCCATACCAAGAATTGCAATAATATCTTGTAATTCATTATACTTTTGAAGTGTTACTTGAACAGATCTAGCGACTCCATAGTGTCTATCACCTATAACTCTTGGATCTAATATCCTAGATGTTGAATCCAAAGGATCAATAGCTGGATAAATTCCAAGCTCTGCAATCTTACGATCAAGAACAGTTGTTGCATCTAAATGTGCAAAAGTAGTTGCAGGAGCAGGATCAGTTAAATCATCTGCAGGAACATATACAGCTTGCACTGATGTTACAGAACCTTTTTTAGTTGATGTAATTCTTTCTTGAAGCTCACCCATCTCTGTTGCAAGCGTTGGTTGGTATCCTACAGCAGAAGGCATCCTACCCAGAAGCGCTGATACTTCAGAACCTGCTTGAGTAAATCTGAACATATTATCCACAAATAACAATACATCTTTACCTTCCTCATCTCTAAAATATTCAGCCATGGTAAGTCCTGATAAGGCTACTCTTAATCTTGCTCCAGGGGGCTCATTCATTTGACCAAATACTAATGCTGTTTTATCAATCACGCCAGATTCTACCATTTCACCATAAAGATCATTTCCTTCTCTTGTTCTTTCACCCACACCAGCAAATATAGAGTATCCACCGTGTTCTGTTGCAATATTTCTAATTAACTCTTGTATAAGTACAGTTTTACCTACACCTGCACCACCAAACAGCCCTGTTTTACCACCCTTTGTATATGGTTCCATTAAATCAATAACTTTTATACCTGTAACTAACACTTCAGAACTGGTTGTTAATTCATCAAAAGGAGGTGCCTGCCTATGAATCGGTAATATTGATGAATTATCAGATACTCCACCTTTTTCATCAATAGGATTTCCTAAAACATCAAACATTCTACCTAATGTTTGAGCTCCAACAGGAACTGAAATTGGATTACCTTTATCTACAACTTCTTGACCTCTTTTTAAGCCATCTGTTGAGTCCATAGCGATAGTTCTAACAATAGACTCACCAATATGCTGAGCTACTTCTAATGTTAATTTACCTTCATTTCCACCTCTATCTACTTCTAAAGCGTTATAAATCTCAGGAAGTTGACCATCTGGATATGTGACATCAACTACAGCACCCATAATTTGTGAAATATTACCTTTTTTACTCATTATTTACCTTCCTTTATGATGATAGTGCATTTGCACCACTTACAATTTCAATAATTTCTGTTGTTATAGCAGATTGTCTTGCTTTATTATATTGAAGACCTAATTCTTTAATCATATCTCCTGCATTATCTGTTGCATTTTCCATAGCTACCATTCTAGCTGCTTGCTCTGATGCATAAGATTCAAGTAAAAACTGCCATATTTGTACATTAATGTGTTTAGGAATAAGACCTTTTAAAATTTCTTCTTTAGAAGGCTCATACAACCTATCCACTTGTTTTTTATCTTCTTCAGAATCTGAATCTGTTAAAGGTAGAAAATCAATATCTTTAATAACTTGAGTCGCTAGATTTTTAAATTCATTGTAATATACTTTTACTCGATCAACATTACCTGTAATAAATAAATCTATAACTTCTTCACCTATATCAATGGCATGATTAAAATTTAAATCTCCCCAGAAATCTATATATTCTGAAATCATATCAAAATTTCTGTTCTTAAAATAGTCTCTACTTTTTTTACCAATAGAAATAACCATTGCATTATCTTTTCCAGTAAGATCAATGTCTGCCTGGGCCTTTTTTAAGATATTAGTATTAAATGCACCTGCCATTCCTCTATCAGAAGTTATAACAACATATAAAGTTTTTGTTACTTCTCTTTGTTTTATTAAATCAAAATTAGCATTATTACACTCTGATAATAAATCATTCATAAGCATTGATATTTTTTTAGAATAAGGTCTACACTGCTCCATATTAGATTGCGAAGTCCTAAGTTTTGCAGCTGCAACCATTTTCATAGCACTTGTAACCTTTTGGATACTTTTAATAGATTTAATTCTACCTCTTATTTCTTTTAAATTTGCCATTAAAACCCTTTTGCAAAATCACTTAATGCATTTTTTAATTTATCAGAGTCTTCATCTGATATAGAACCATTCTCTCGAATATTTGTTAAAATTCCAGAATGAGAAGCATCCATAAAATCATAAAGCTTTTCTTCAAATTCTGAAATTCTTTCTAATTCAATCTTATCTAAAAACCCTTGAGAACCAGCAAAAATAAGAACAATTTGCTTTTCTGTATCTATAGGTGAATATTGTTTTTGTTTTAAAATTTCCAATAATCTTGAACCTCTAGTTAATTGAGATTGAGTTGCATCATCTAAATCAGAACCAAATTTTGCAAATGCTTCTAATTCTCTATATTGTGCTAAATCAAGCTTCAATGTTCCTGCAACCTTTTTCATTGCTTTTATTTGCGCATTACCACCTACTCTTGAAACTGACAATCCAACATCTACAGCAGGTCTTTGCCCCGAATTAAATAGATTTGTTTCTAAAAATATCTGACCATCAGTAATTGAAATTACATTAGTAGGAATATATGCAGAAACATCACCTTCCTGAGTTTCAATAATAGGTAAGGCTGTTAAAGAACCCGAACCTAATGATTCACTTGATTTTGCAGCTCTTTCAAGTAATCTACTATGCAAATAAAATACATCACCTGGGTAAGCTTCTCTACCTGGAGGTCTTCTTAAAAGCAATGACATTTGCCTATATGCTACAGCATGTTTTGATAAATCATCATAAATGATTAATGCATCCATTCCATTATCTCTAAAATACTCCCCCATAGTTACACCAGAATATGGTGCTAAAAACAATGAAGGCGCTGGATCCATAGCATTAGCAGTTACAACAGTTGTATACTCCATTGCTCCACTTTCTTCAAGTTCAGCAACAACTCTTGAAACTGTTGAAGCCTTTTGACCAATAGCTACATAAATACAATAAACTGGACTATCTGTATTATGGGTTGATTTTTTATTTATAATAGTATCTACAGCAATAGCTGTTTTTCCTGTTTGCCTATCTCCAATTATAAGTTCTCTTTGCCCTCTCCCTATAGGAATCATTGCATCAATTGCTTTGATACCTGTTTGTAATGGTTGGTTAACTGGACTTCTCTCAAGGACTCCTGTAGCTTTACGCTCTACTGGTCTAGATTCTTCAAACTTAATTTCACCTTTTCCATCTAATGGCTGGCCAAGCGGATTAACTACCCTTCCTAAAAATTGTTTTCCAACTCCTACTTCAAGTACTTTTCCAGTTCTTTTAACTAAATCGCCTTCTTTAACTAATCTACTATCACCAAATAGTACAATACCTACATTTTCTGCTTCCAGATTCATAGCCATACCAAATACACCATTTGGTAATTCTACCATCTCAGAAGATAGAACATTTTCTAGACCTTGTACTCTAGCTACACCATCACCTACCATAATTACTTCACCAACTTCTGAAACATCAAAATCTACTTTATGATTATCTAATTGCTTTTGCAAAGAATCTATAATTTGTTCAGTATTTATATCCATCATTTCTCCAAATAATTAAATTATTTATTTATCATGCTTTGTTTTAATTTTTCTAATTTTGTTGATATACTGCCATCAATTAATGTATTACCAACTTTTAATTTTATTCCACCAAGAATCTCTTTATCTTCAATGTTACTAATACTAATATCAGTATTCATTTTTAATCTAATATTAGATTTTAAATCAGATAATTCTGATTCACTTAATTTATTGACTGTAACTGCTGTAACATTTACATGACCTGTAAAATCTTGTATTAATTTTTGATATCTTTTATCTATTGATTCTAAATAATTAAAATCTATACTATCTAATAAACAGAATACTAAATTTAATTGAGATTGATTTAATCTTTCTGAAAAAATATTTGATAATATTTGTTTTTTAATTTTTAATTCAATCCTTCTTGTTGATAAAAATTGTTTGAATTTTTGAGATTTACTTGAAATTTTTGATAAAATAGTAAGTACTTCAGCACCCAATTGATCAACATTATTTTCTTTAAATACAGAAAATAATGCTTTTGCTGATTTGTCAATTTTTTTATTTTGACTCATTATGCTTGACCAACCTTATCTATAGCATCACTTGCAAGCTTTCTATTATCACTACTATCTAGATTTTTTTCAATTAATTTTGAAGCAGCTTTAATAGATAAATCAATAGCAGCAGTTTTAATTTCTTTTACTGCCTTTTCTTTTTCTGCATTAATTGATTGTAATGCATTTTCTGTTTCTATTTCAGCCTTTTTTCTAGCCTCTTCAACAGCATCAGAAACCATCTTCTCCTTTACTGATTTTGCTTCAGATAATATTATTTGAGCTTCAGTATGTGCTTCCTGTTTTATTTTTTCATAATCTGCAGTAGCCTTTTCTGCATCTTCTTTAGCAGTTGCTGCAGAATTAAGAGCATCTCGTATTTCTTTTTCTCTTGATTCAAGAGCAAAAATTATAGGCCCCCACGCTACTTTCTTTAATACAACAAATAACAACAAGAATGCTACTACAGACCAGAATAATGTTCCACCATGAACCTGAACCATACCTGGCTTAGCTCCTGATATATCACTAGCCATTGCAAAGCAACTCAATAATAGTATGAATAACAGATTTTTTACCCTGTTTTGCATACCTTTCTCCTTATTTTATTTTTTAATTAGACTTTTCTTCTTAGCTACCAACATTTCCTGATAATAAGAAGCAAGTTACTGCGCAAAATAAAGCAACACCTTCAATTAAAGCTGACATAATAAGAGCTGTTGTTCTTATCTCTCCAGCAGCTTCAGGTTGTCTACCAGTTGCCTCAGCAGCTGATGCTGTTATTTTTCCTATACCAATTCCAGCACCTATAGTTACTAAACCAGCACCTAAACCAGCACCTAATGCAATTAAACCACCGTCCATTTTATCTCCTTTTTATTGTTTTTTTATTTAATGATGTTCATGTTCCATTACTGCCATTCCAATAAATATAGATGACAATAAACAAAAAATGTAACCTTGTAAAAATGCTACAAATATTTCAAGCATATTTATTGCTAAAGCCATTGGCACTGAACCTAAAGCAACCCAACTAGAACCCATATTAATAATAATGCCTAAAAAAGCTAATATAATAATATGTCCTGCATTCATATTTGCAAGAAGTCTAACTGATAGAGCAAATGGCTTTGTTAATAATCCTATCAACTCAACAGGAATCATTATAGGCAACAGCCAAAATGGTACGCCTGGAGTTGCAAAAATATGCTTCCAAAAATCTTTATTACCAAAAATTATATATGTAAAAAATGTTATAAGAGATAGACCTACAGTAACACTAAATGAAGCGGTTGCTGTGGCACTGCCTGGAATTAACCCTAATAGATTTAACATTACTATAAAAAAGAAAAAAGTTAATATTAAAGGAAGAAATTTTCTACCTTGCTTTTTACCCATATTAGGGTAAACAATTTCATCTCTTATAAAAACCACAAAAACTTCTAATAAATTACCTAACCCAGATTGAACTTTTCTGTTCTTCTTATATCCAAATATAAACAGAAAAATAATTATAAAGGATGCTAGTAATATCATAATTAATTGTTTGCTGAAAATTAATTGATTATTAAAGTCTGTTGGAGATAAAGAAGCACTAGGATCCCACTTCCAGCTTAGATAACCACTAATAAAAGGAATATTGTTTAATTGATTCCATGAATGGTCAAGTTTAACTTTTTTTGTAAAATAATAATGATCTTGATTAGCATCGTTATAATCAAATGGATTAAATAATTCAAAAACTCTATCATCTTGAATATGATGCATAATATATTCACCATCTACCTTTTTATCAGAAGAATGATCTGACTCTACATTATGCTTACCATCCAAATGATCAGGCTCATAACCATGGTTAGTTTGAGTAACCCCAGCACCTAGTAAAAATGAAAAATAAAAAATTGATATTAATAAATAGATGTTTTTCATTTTTTTATCTGTTTATTAAATCTAATTAGTGAAGATATTTCAAATACCTGAAATAAAACATAAAAACATACAAATGAAATAAAAAATGGAATCATGTTAACATACTGATAGCTTATTAGAAATAACATTAAAGAAAGAATAATCATAAAACGAATAAACATTGTTCCATAAATCATTTGATAGAAAGTAGAATTCTCAGAGTTAAAATATTTTTTTGAAACTAAATAACCAATCACAGTATTAATTAAATTTATAATAAAAGCTATTAAAAAATCACCATACATAGTTAGACCACAATATAAAAGTTAGTGAACTATCAATCACTAAAATTACAAATAAAAAAAATAAGAATTGCACAAAAAAAAACATTAATTTTTAATTTCTTTAATTAAGTTATACATAGAAGCAAAAAGTCCAAAAAAAATTCCAATTAAAGAACCCATATCCTCACTTGCATACTTTCCACCAATCCATTTTCCTATATATAAACATAAAACAACAGTAACAGCCATTTGTATACCTAAACCTGAATATTTCATTGAATCTGATGGTTTTTTATTCATCTGAATCTAACTGTTTTTTATTATACTCAGCCATATCACAAGTTCCAGCAAATTTAGCACCTTCTTCAATAACTAATGTTCCAGATTTAAGATTTCCAGTTAATTGAGATTCACTTCCTAAAATTATTTTTCCATCAATAATTAAATTACCCTCAACCAAACCACATATATGAGCCTCGCTACCAGTAATATCACCTTTAACTTTTGAACCTTTAGCTGTTCTCACTGAGCCATAAGATTCAATATTTCCATTAACTGTACCGTAGATTAACAAACTTCCATCTACATTCACATTCCCATCTATTGTTAATTCTGGGCCTAGTATTGACCCCATATCTTTATCCATTTTCATATTTAACTCCTAATTGTTATTTAGATACAAATGTATCAATATCTACTACTTTTAAATTCTTAATAAATAAAGATGGATTAATTACTTTCCCATCTTTCCATAATTCAAAATGAAGATGAATACCTTCATTTTTAACTGAAGACCCAGAATTGCCCATTTCTGCTATAGGTTTATCTACACTTACATTTTCACCAGATTTTACAAAGTTTTTTTTATTATGCATATATTTGGTTATGCAACCATTACTATGAGAAATGATAATTGAATTACCAAGTTTTTTATCAAACCCTGAATAAATTACTTGACCATCCATTGGAGCATAGACTTTGGTACCAATACTTCCATTTATATCAATACCCATATGACTATTATCAAAATTACTTGTAATGAAAGATGTCTCGAAATCAGAATTATTTTTTGCTTTAACAGGGTCTTTTAAAAATTGAATATCAGAAGTACTATCATTATAAATTAGAGTAGAATTAATTGGTGGACTATGTAAAAATAAGAAATAAAAACCAAAAAATGATAACATCAAAATTAAAGCTAAGCTGCTAATAAGAAAATAAATTGAAAACTTACTTATTGAATAAGAATTTCCAAAATTATCAACATCATTAGATGTTAGAAATAAATTAAATTTTTTATTCTTCATTTAAAATTAAATCTATAATTCTATCTAAATCTTCATTATTAGAAAAATATATATTAATAACATTTTTATTTTTAATATTATTTATAATTACTTTAGTTCCTAAGTGTTCAATTAAGGAATTTTCATGAATAGCTGTATGCTTATTCTTTTTAAAAGATTTAACAGATTTTTTAGATGTTTTAGAAGATTTTAAACTTTTAACTAATTTTTCCGTATCTCTTACGCTTAATTTATCTCTTTTAATTCTCCTGAAAAGATTTTTCATTTTTTTTGATTCTCTCAAACTAAGTAAAGCTCTAGCATGACCTTCTGAAAAATCTGGATCTTTTGATCTCAAAACATCTTTTAAGTCAGGGGGCAATTTAATTAAACGTAATTTATTTGCGATAGTAGAACGATTTCTACCTATTTTTTTTGCTAAATCTGATTCTGAAATTGAATATTTTCCTCTCAAAATAGCATAACCTTCAGCCTCTTCAATTGAACTTAAATTATCTCTTTGAATATTCTCAATTAAAGCTAACTTAAGCATTTCATCATCTTTTTGAACATCTATAACATAAACAGGCACCTTTTTAATTTTTAATTTTTT
>JAAZYZ010000001.1 GCA_014239355.1 Fidelibacterota bacterium | reverse complement strand
TTTTTTATGGTTTCTCTTGGTATATATAATTAAACATCGTAGGTTTGCACACTTTTAACAATATAAATTAAGGAAAATATATAATGAGTGAAGTAAAACAAGGTACAGTAAAGTGGTTTAATGACCAAAAAGGTTTTGGTTTTATAGAACCTGAAGGTAGTGATAAAGATCTTTTTGTACACATGAGCGAAATACAAATGGATGGATTCAAAACTTTAAAAGATGGACAAAAAGTTGAATTCACAGAAGGATCTAGTGAAAAAGGGCCTTGCGCAACAAACGTAATTCCTAAATAATCACATTACTTATCCTGATTGAGGGCTATAGGTTCTCTTATTTCCTCAATTTTTGATTTAAAAAAGCCTCTTTTATTAGAGGCTTTTTTATATGTAGATTATACTTATGAAAAAGTATAGTTGGTCTATGGTTTTTGCATTAACAATCATACCCATTATAGGAATCTTGGGTACTAGTATTTATTCCTACTACAATGGTGTGATTTGGCAAGAACCTTTATTAATGATTTTAGGGTGGTGGTTTTCTGGAATGGGAATTACCTTTGGTTATCATAGACTCTTTGCTCATAAAAGCTTTAAAGCACACCCTGTTATTCAATTTATTGCTATGATTTGTGGTTCAGCAGCTCTTCAAAATAATGTTATAAAATGGTGTTCTGATCATCGTTTACATCATAGAAAATTAGATAGCAAGGATGATCCTTATAGTATTACTCAAGGTTTTTTTCATGCACATATTGGATGGATTATGGAGGATAAACCTGCAAATATTGAAGGTGTGGATGATTTACAAAATAACTCTATTCTTAAATTTCAATATAAATATTATTGGCTAATTGCTATTGGGGTTTCATTTTTATTACCTTTTATTATTGGTCTTTATTATGGAAGGCCATTTGGGTTTTTATTATGGGGAGGTTTTTTAAGATTAACGTTTGTACATCATTTCACTTTTTTTATTAATTCGCTTTGCCATTACGCTGGAAATCGTCCTTTTGAATCAAACATTTCAGCTCGAGATTCTTGGTGGGTTGCATACTTAACTTTTGGTGAAGGCTTCCATAATTTCCATCACAAATTTCAATGGGATTATCGCAATGGTATTCGTTGGTATGATTTTGATCCAGGAAAATGGATAATTAAATTACTATCTTTTTTTAAACTTACTACAGATATACGAAAAGTTGATGATTATAAGATACTAAAAGCTCGTTTTAATAGTATGCAGAATAAAGCACAAAATTTTTTACCTAAAACACCTTTAAAAATAAAAAATATTTATGAAACAAGAATTAAAAATATATATAAGCAGGCATCTGATGCTTATGATAAATGGTATCAATTTGAAATTGATTTTAATAAAATAAAACGAAAAGGCTTTAAAAATAAAGTTCATAAAAAATCAATGTATTATCAACGAAAAATTTTAAAAATGGAATATGTTTCTATTTTAAATACTTTTTCTGTTTTATTGATGAGCATAAAAAATAGTATTTAGTATAAAAAGAATAGTTTTAATCAGACAAACTTAACTCAAAGAAATTCAAATGAAAAAAAATATCATAATAACATTAGCATTTTTAACATTATTATTTAGTCAAAATCAAATAGAAGGTAGATGGCATTTTGTTGGCTATGAAGATAATGTAATGTATCAATATGTGGATGATGAGTTTGCTGAAGGTGGATTGAGATGGACTCTTTATAGTACAGATGGTAATTTTGGTGATTTAGAAGATGCAGGTGGCACTCCTAATCCATATACAATTGATGAAGATATAATCACTATAGATTTACATTTTGGAAATATAGCTACCTATGAAATGCACTTTAGATGTAATGGTCAAGTGGTTGATTTTTATTATGATGAGGATGATGATTGGGAAGGCCTACATTCTACTTATTATAGAGAATTTTATGATTATAATGATTGTGCAAATATGCCTGAGGAATGCTTTGATTTATCTAGTATAGATTTTGGATGGTGTGATATGTTCCTTGGTGTAGGCTGGAATGATTATGAATGTGAATATTTTTCGGGTTGTGGTTGGATTGTAGATGATATTGATTATTCTGAATATTTCTTTGATTCTATTGAAGAATGTGAGGAAAATTGTCAATGTGAAGATGGAGAATTTAATAATGATAATCCATGCAATCCTATGGAATGTGTTGATGGTCAATGGTTTGAAATAGTTATAGATTGCGCTGAAGATATGGGTTTCCCTTGTGAGGGTGGTTTGTATATTGAACCTGAAGAAGGAGAATGTTGCTCTGAGTGCATTCAATTTGGAGATATAAATTATGATTATACTTTAAATATATTAGACATTATTCAAATAGTGAATATTATTATTGATCATAATTATTCTGAAATAGCAGATATTAATTTTGATGAAACTATTAATATTTTAGATGTCATTGAAATTATTAATATAATACTTAACTAAATAATTCTTTAAATTAAGATAGTTTTTTTTAAATAATATTGATAATAAAAAGCCTCTTTATAGAGGCTTTTTTGTTTTGTAGATTTTATATATAATTTTGGATTATTATTATGTCATCAAAAAAAATACTTTATGCATTAAATGGAACTGGTTCGGGCCATATAACTAGAGCTAGACAGCTTATTCCCTATCTAAGGAAAAAATATGTTGTAGACATATTGATTAGTGGTGAAAATAATATTATAGATTCTAATCTAAATATAAAGTATAATTTTAAAGGTTTTACTTTTATGATAAATAAGAATGGTCGAGTTAGTTATTTAAAATCTTTGTTTGGAAATAATTTGCTTCGATTTATTATTGATTTATTTCGATTGGATATTAATCAGTATTATTTAATTATATCTGATTTTGAACCCATTTCTGCTTGGGCAAGTAAAATAAAAGGTAAGCCATCTTTACAATTGTCTCATCAATCATCATTATTTTCTAAAAAAAGTCCAAGACCTAAAAATGTAGATCGATTAGCTGAATTTTTTATTAAATGGTATAGCCCATGTGATCGTTATATAGGGTTCCATTTTAATAGTTATGATTCAAATATTTATGGTCCACTTTTAAGAGATAAAATTGTTAATGCAAATCCTAAAATAAATGATTATTATGTGGTTTATTTATGGAACTATAGCTCTCAGTATATCGTTAGCGTATTATCACAATTACAAGATTATAAATTTAAAGTTTTTGATTCTCAATCAAATAAACAATATTATATTGATAATTGTGAAATTATTCCAACTGGTGATGATGTTTTCTTTAATGCAATTTTAAATTGTAAAGGTGTTATATGTGGAGCAGGATTTGAATTGCCTGCAGAAGTATTATATTTAAAAAAGAAATTATATGTTATTCCAATTGGTAATCAATATGAGCAAAAATGTAATGCTCAGGCATTAATTGAAATGGGTGTGGATAGCGATGAGATTTTAAATAAAGATTACTTATTAAATTGGCTCAAAAAAGACACTTTAGTTAGCCATAATTTAAATATATGTAATGCTGATAAAATTATAGAATCTATTTAATTAAACTTATATTTTTTTAGTCAAATATTTTTTATATTAAATCATGATGAAGAAGTATATACTTATATTTTTAATGCCAGTTTTCCTTTTAGCGAATTATGAATATTCTCTTGAAGATGTGAATAATACTTCACCTACTTATAGGTCGAATGTATGGCAGCCTTCATATCCAAACCATATTACCTTACATTATTTTTCTACTCAAGGCTGAGCGGGCTGAACGAATACATTCAGGCAGTTGTCTGAGTTTCAATATGAGTTAAAAGGTAATTATGGTTATGAAAATATTATAATTATTGCCGTTGGAAAATCTAATATAGATAATTTTAATTCTAATTTTTGTGCTGATTCAGATTTACCATTAGTAATGGATGAAGCATTTGATTATCCTATAAGAGCACAATTCGCTCCATACAGTGATCACAAAGAAATGGCTATATTAGGATATGATGGAGAACTTATTGGTAATATTACTTTAGCTGGAGGTTTAGGTCAGTCTGCAAAAAATTATATTCTTGATGTTCTAGAGCAAAATTATATTCAATCTCTTTTAGGTGATATAAATGGTGATAGTATCTTAAATATTAATGACTTAATTATTATGGTAGATTTTATTCTTTCTGAGATTTACGATGAGAATGGTGATATGAATTCTGATGGTGGATTAAATATTCAAGATATTTCTATACTATTAAATACTATTTTATAAAATTGATATTTAATCATATCTAATTCACTTATGTTATTGATTTTTATACTATTTTTTTCATTTTCAATATCTCAAAACTACTGCCCTACAGATAATTCCTTTAATAATAGATCGATTTATGATATAGGTGACACCTTATCTATTGAAGATCAAAATATTATATTTCCAGTTTGTAATGGGGCTGGTGAATATGACACAGGTGATTCATTTTCATTTTCTGATTTAAATGGTAATATAAATGGTGGTGAATATAAAATTAGTATTATTAGTATGAATGCTACATGGTGACCTGCATGTTATGAATACGTCAGTTTGATGGATGAATTAATTGAATACATAGAAGAGCAGGATGAGCTACAGTTTATGGTTAGTCTTGATTATAGTACTAATGAAAATGATTTGTATTCATGTAGTGAATGGGCAGATTTATATGATGAATTAGGGGAATATCAAAATAATCCATTAATATTAGATGCTGATCCAGATCATCATATTTGGAATATGTTTGCAGGGGTTCAATATTCAGCTTATGCTTTTATTGATCATAATATGATTTTAAGATATAAGTTTGATATGCCAAATTTATATTCATTTCAATATACTTATATTCCTGAATTAATAGATTCTATGTATGGGTGCACAAATCCAGATGCATGTAATTATGATTCAGGAGTTGTTTATGATGATGATTCATGTGAATTTGATAATTGTGATTTATGTGATGATATGGATAATCAATTAGATTGTATGAA